>NZ_JAPVYE010000006.1:0-100213 GCF_041431685.1 Streptococcus sp. 20925_1_22
AGTACGTCTGCTTCAACGAGCGCGTCCGTAAGTGCAAGTACGTCCGCTTCAACGAGCGCTTCAGTATCAGCAAGTACGTCCGCTTCAACGAGTGCATCCGTAAGTGCAAGTACGTCCGCTTCAACGAGTGCATCCGTAAGTGCAAGTACGTCAGCCTCAACAAGTGCATCCGTAAGTGCAAGCACGTCTGCATCTACTAGTGCGTCAACAAGTGCGTCAGTAAGTGCAAGCACCTCAGCCTCAACAAGTGCGTCAGCATCGACCAGTGCATCCGTAAGTGCAAGCACGTCTGCATCTACTAGTGCGTCGACGAGTGCGTCAGTAAGTGCAAGCACGTCAGCATCGACGAGTGCGTCAGTATCTGCAAGTGAATCTGCGTCCACAAGCGCGTCTGTATCCGCAAGTACCTCAGCATCTACAAGTGCATCTGTATCCGCAAGCACCTCAGCCTCAACCAGCGCGTCTGCGTCTGCAAGCACGTCTGCCTCAACGAGTGCGTCAGTAAGCGCAAGTACCTCGGCATCAACAAGTGCATCAGTAAGCGCAAGTACGTCCGCGTCCACAAGCGCGTCAATATCTGCAAGTACGTCCGCCTCAACCAGCGCCTCCGTAAGTGCAAGTACGTCTGCCTCAACGAGTGCATCAGTATCTGCAAGTACGTCAGCCTCAACCAGTGCATCCGTAAGTGCAAGCACGTCTGCGTCGACCAGCGCATCCGTAAGTGCAAGTGAATCCGCGTCTACTAGTGCGTCAGTGTCTGCAAGTACGTCGGCCTCAACCAGTGCATCCGTGAGTGCAAGTGAATCAGCCTCAACGAGTGCGTCAGTATCTGCAAGTACATCGGCCTCAACGAGTGTCTCAGTAAGCGCAAGTACGTCAGCGTCAACCAGCGCGTCCGTGAGTGCAAGTGAGTCAGCTTCAACTAGCTCATCTGCAAAAGCGAGTGAATCAGCTTCCACGAGTGCATCTGTATCTGCCAGCACGTCAGCGTCGACGAGCGCATCCGTAAGTGCAAGCACGTCCGCGTCGACGAGTGCATCAGTTTCAGCAAGCATGTCAGCGTCCACGAGCGCGTCAGTGAGCGAAAGTGAATCAGCATCAACAAGTGCATCAGTTTCTGCAAGTACGTCTGCTTCAACCAGTACGTCCGTATCAGCCAGCATGTCAGCGTCGACGAGCGCATCCGTAAGTGCAAGTGAGTCAGCTTCGACGAGCGCATCCGTAAGTGCAAGTGAATCAGCGTCGACGAGTGCGTCTGTATCTGCGAGCGAATCGGCTTCCACGAGCGCGTCTGTATCCGCAAGCGAATCGGCTTCGACGAGCGCATCCGTATCAGCCAGCACGTCAGCTTCGACGAGCGCATCCGTAAGTGCAAGTACATCCGCTTCGACGAGTGCGTCTGTATCCGCAAGTACGTCCGCTTCAACTAGCGCATCCGTATCTGCAAGTACGTCCGCGTCCACCAGCGCATCAGTGAGTGCAAGTGAGTCGGCTTCAACTAGCTCATCTGCGAAAGCGAGTGAATCAGCATCCACGAGCGCATCAGTAAGCGCAAGCACATCCGCTTCGACGAGTGCATCCGTATCTGCGAGCGAGTCCGCGTCCACCAGCGTGTCCGTAAGTGCCAGCGAATCAGCGTCAATGAGTACATCTGTATCTGCAAGTACGTCCGCTTCGACTAGTGCGTCAGTATCTGCAAGTGAATCAGCGTCAACGAGTGCATCAGTAAGTGCAAGTGATACAGCTTCAGCTAGCAGCTCTATATCCGCAAGTGAATCCGCATCAATCAGCGAATCGACTTCAGTTCAGGCTTCTGCCTTAGCGTTGGCAAGTAGATCTGCTTCAGTAAGTGCTTCAGAATCCGCAAGTACTTCGGCTAGTCTGTCTGGTTCAGAAAGTGCTTCGATTAGTGATTCTCAGTCAATCAGCGAGTCGACTTCACTGAGCACTAGCACATCAGTCTTGCATAGTCAGCTGGATCTGGTTCATGAGAAGGAATTCTACTCACTAAGCCTTTCTACAAGTGAGTCACTGTCAGCGGTAGTCAGCCTCAGCGAGCTTGCCCGTGTCAGTCAGTCTGTATCGGAAAGCCTGTCTAAGAGCCTGTCAGCTAGTCAGAGCACATCTGAAAGTCTGTCCGCTTCAGCAAGACAGTCTGAGTTGGATCTGATTTCCAGAGGTCGTCTGCCTCAGACAGGGGAGACGGAGAGCAAGGCTTCCATCCTGGCTTTAGGCTTAGGAGCATTGGGCTTGGCCTTCAAGAGACGTAAAAAGAAAAGCGACTCTGAGGAGTAGCAGTAAATAGAGCCGATCAGTTTATCTTTTAGTCCGTCGAAATTTCACTCAGTTAGTAAGTTGAGGAAGTGATGAATAGCGCAAGCCATTAAGGAAATCATGTCATGATTTCTGGTGCTTGCTTCCTAAAATCCTAGACTAGGAACTAGTAAAAAGAAACCGAGAGGCAATAGAAACAGGAAGTTTTGACAACTTCCTGTTTTTTTGACAATTTAGTAGAAAAAAGTGTTCTTTATTGTGCAGGAAAATCCTTGAGAATATAGATTTTTTGGACAATATTTTATATAATATCAAGTATAGAAATGATGTTTTAGAGTTTATGAAATGAAAGAGTAAGGGAAGAAATGAAAACGATTGTTTTGGTTGGGGATCAGGCCTATCAGGAGCAAGTTTCGACTACAATTAAGTCGATTTTATATTACAATAAAAATGTAAAAATCTATGTTTTCAATCAGGGATTGAGTGACGAATGGTTCCGTGATTTTAATGAGCTGGCCGAGCAGCTGGACAGTGAATTAGTCAATATCAGCTTGGACCAAGTGACTATCAGTCCAGAGTGGCTGACTCAGGACCATATCAGCTCAGCAGCCTATGCACGCTATTTCATTCCGCAGTTTGTAGCAGAGGAGCGCGTCCTTTATCTGGACAGCGATCTTGTGGTCAATAGAGATTTGCAGCCTTTATTTGATATTTTTCTAGAAGGCAAGCTTGTTGCAGCGGTTGGAGATGCCGGTGGTTACGGGTTTAACTCTGGAGTTCTGCTAATTGATAATCGAGCATGGAAAGAAAGGCAGCTGCAGGAGACCTTTATCAAGGAAACGGATCGCATCATGGGCTTGGTCCAGTCTGGTCAGATGGAGGATTTTAACGGCGATCAGACGGTTTTAAATCATGTGTTAGCTCAGGACTGGCTTGCCTTGGATAAGATTTACAATCTGCAGGTCGGCCATGATTTGGTGGCCTTTTACAGCGGCTGGAATAGCCATTTTGAGCTGGACCAGGAACCTCTGATTATCCACTATACCACCTTCCGCAAGCCTTGGAACTCGGAAATTAGTTATCGGTACCGTCAGCTTTGGTGGGACTTTCAGGCTTTGAGTCTGGAGGATGTTTTAGCCCATCATCGGGGAGAGTTTGAGATGCAGGACCGTTTGGAGAAGGCCGCTCTCAACTGTATGCTCCTGACAGATGTGCAAGAGCTAGAGCAGATTGAGTTTTTAGCCCAGTCCCTGCCTAGCGTTCATTTTTATATAGCCTGTTACACAGATATGGGAGATTATCTGCGTTCTTTGGATCGCTATGAAAATATCCATCTCTATCCGCAGGTTATCCATGCAGTGCTGGATGAGCTCATTGATAAGTGCCAGGTCTATTTGGATATTCACCATGGGAATGAGCACTATGAACTGAGTCGTCGTTTCAAGACGCTGGGCAAGCCAGTTCTGGCTTTTGACAATACTAAGAAAAATGAAAACGAAGAACTGGTCTATCCCCATGAGCACCCTCAGGAGATGGTGAGAAAGCTGTGCAGTCTGATGAAAAAAGAGAAGCCGCAAGCCTTTCGGGCTGTGGTGCTGGCGGCTAATGCTGCCTATAGTGAGCAGGTCTTAACCACCATTAAGTCCATCGTCTGCCACAATCGCTTTATCAAGTTTTATGTCATCAATAGTGACTTTCCGACAGAGTGGTTTGTCAGCATGCGGAAAAAGCTGGCCAAGCTGGACTGCCAGATTGTCAATGCTCGGGTATCTGCTTCGCTAGTGTCAAATTTTAAAACGGATATTAGTTATACAGTTTTCCTGCGCTATTTTGTAGCGGATTTTGTTGAGGAAGACAAGGCTTTGTATTTGGATTGCGATATCGTTGTCACGCGGGATTTAAGCTCCCTATTTGAAACAGAACTTGGAGATGCACCACTTGCTGCGGTCAAGGATCTGGGCGGGCAAGTGTATTTTCATCAGCATATCTTTAATGCTGGGTTCTTATTAATCAATAATTCCCTTTGGAAGCAGGAAAATATTCGCCAACGTTTGATTGAACTGACCAATGAATGGCATGACAAGGTACCGTCTGGTGACCAAAGCATTCTCAATATGCTTTTTGAAAATCGCTGGATGGAGCTGCCTTTTGCTTATAACTGCATTACGCTGCACACGACCTTTTCGGACTATGAGCCAGAAAAAGGTCTCTATCCGCCTGTGATTCACTATCTGACCGAGCGAAAGCCTTGGAAAGAGTATACCCAGTCCATCTATCGTGAGGTCTGGTGGTTCTATCAGGGACTGGATTGGTCGGATATGCAGGAGACAGTCGGAGCCCTGACTCAAAAGATGGTGGAAGGGGAAGAGGGCTCAAGTCTGTCCTGTTTGGTCTACACCTACTCTTGTGACCTGATGCATATCAACTATCTGATTCAAGCCCTGCCTGCCTGTCATTTCTACATCGCAGCTCCAGTAGTGGTGGCAGAGCCGATCACGCGTTTGCTCCAGTATCCTAATGTCAGCGTCAGTTCAGATATAGCGGGCATTCCGGCTCTCTTGGAGTCGCTGGAAGCCAAGTCTCAGCTGCTGCTGGATATCAATGCCGGTGATGAGGTAGGGGACATTATTGCTCGCTTTAAGTCTGCCGGCAAGCCAGTCTTTGCCTTTGACAGCACGGCCCATGGCCAGCAGGGGCAGGAAGTCTTTCCAGCTGATAATCCTGAAGCCATGGTGCAGGCTATTGAGAAACTAGCCTTGGCCGAGCCTGAGGAGCGGCAGATTTCTGTACTCTCTATTGACCAATCGCTGGATTATCTCTTGGAGAAAGGTGCTTCAGTGGTTCGTTTTGGAGATGGGGAGATGGATTTGATTGCGGGCCGTAGTATCGTCTATCAAGACTTTGATCCAGAGCTGTCATCACGCTTGAGAGAGATTATGTCTATGGAAAGCAATGAGCGTTTGATGATTTGTCTGCCCGATGTCTTTACAGGGCTAGAGCGCTATTCCATCGATGCCCAGAATTTCTGGAGTCTAAATCATTTGCCACATTTTCTTGAGAAATATAAAAATATTTGCCGAGCACCTTGGTATGGATCGACCTTTATTTCCCGTCCTTATATTGACTTGGAAGATAAGACGCCGTCTGCGGGCTATTTTGCAAAGCTTAAGCAGCTTTGGCAGGACAAGGATCTCTTGATCGTAGAGGGCTTGACTTCCCGCTCTGGTGTGGGCAATGACCTCTTTGACGGAGCTAGATCCATCAAGCGAATTATCTGTCCTTCGCGCAATGCCTACAGCAAGCTGGAGGCCATCAAGCAGGCTGTTCGAGAGCATGCGGACAATCGTCTGATTTTGACCATGCTGGGTCCAACGGCTAAGGTCTTGGTCTATGATCTAGTACAGGAAGGTTATCGGGCGCTAGATATTGGGCATATTGACTCAGAGTATGAATGGTTCCAGATGGGGGCTAGGCACAAGGTCAAGCTGTCGCACAAGCATACGGCTGAGCACAACTTTGATCAGGATATTGAGTTTAGAGATGACCAAGCTTATGACAGTCAGATTGTTGCCAATCTGGCTCAGGAATGAAGATTAGAAAAAGAATATGAAAGTTAATATTACCAATCTATACGGTATGTCTGGCCAGAGTACGGCCTTGATTGCCCAGAATGATGTAACCAAGCTAGCCAAGCAGCTGGGCTTCAATGAACTGAGTTTTTATTTTTACGATATTTACAGCGACAGCCAGTCGGAGCTCAGTCGGCGTCTGGACGGTATCATGGCTAGTGTGGGTTATGGCGATGTGGTTATCTATCAGTCTCCGACTTGGAATGGTCGAGAGTTTGACAAGGCTTTTATCAGCAAGCTCAAGATTTTGCATGCCAAGCTGATTACCTTTATCCATGATGTGCCGCCGCTGATGTTCCCGTCAAACTACTATCTGATGCCGGAGTATATCGATATGTATAATCAGTCGGATGTGGTCATCGTGCCTTCTGAGCAGATGCGAGACAAGCTTCTGGCAGAGGGGCTGACTGTGGGCAAGATTTTGGTCCAGCGCATGTGGGATCATCCCTATGATCTGCCCCTGCACCAGCCTCAGTTTGCGCCTAAGCTATATTTCGCAGGAAGTGTGGAGCGTTTTCCGCATCTGAGCAACTGGTCTTATGCAACGCCGCTGGAAATTTTTTCGCCTGAAGAAGAATCAAATCCAGAGGCCAATGTCAGCTATCGCGGCTGGGTCAGCCGGCCGGAGCTGCTCTTGGAGCTGTCCAAGGGAGGTATAGGTCTGGTCTGGGGTGTCGAGGAAAATCCAGCAGACGAGCCAGAATACTATGGTCTCAATATCTCTCATAAGTCTGCCACTTATCTAGCAGCTGGGATTCCGGTCATCGTCCCTTCTTACCTGTCCAATGCGGAGCTGATTCGCGAGCGCGGTCTGGGCTTTGTCGTAGACAGTCTGGAAGAAGCCAGTCGGATTGTAAAAGGCTTGACTGCCGAGGAGTATCAGGCTATGGTCGAGCGGGTTAGAAAGTTCTCTTTCTTGCTCAAGGAAGGTTATTTTAGCAAAAAAGTCTTAGTAGATGCGGTCATGGAAGTTTTATCATAAAGGCTTTCTAAGCATCGTCATGAGGAGTCAGTGTGAAGTCATTTTTTAAAACGATCATTATCAAGAAATTTCTGTGGACTTTATTTTTCTTATTTATCTATGTCTTGGGAACCAAGCTGACTCTGCCCTTCATCGATATGAGTAAGGCAGCTGCCATGGACGGGACCTCTGCGACCTTGAACTATGCGACAGCCCTGATGGGGGGGAATCTGCGGAGTATGTCGCTCTTTTCTGTCGGCCTGTCTCCTTGGATGTCCTCTATGCTGATCTGGCAGATGTTTGCTGTATCCAAGCGCCTAGGCTTGAGTAAGCTCCCTCTGGAAGTACAGGAAAGGCGGCGGATGCTGCTGACCTTGGTCATTGCCTTGATTCAGTCAGTGGCGCTAGTCCTAAACCTGCCACTGCAAGAAGCAGGTGGGGTGGATATGACTAAGATTATGGTCTTAGATACCTTGGTCTTGATGGCTGGGACTTACTTTCTCATCTGGCTGACGGATTTGAATGCTGCCATGGGGCTTGGTGGCTCCATCATGATTGTCATGGCCAGCATGATTGCCTACATTCCGCAGGATATTTGGAACTCTATTCAGGAGCTGAAGATTTCTTCACTTTGGTTGGCCTTGATGCTGGTTTTCAGTCTAGTCTTTCTCTATCTGGCTGTTACAGTTGAGCGGTCAAAGTACCGGATTCCGGTCAATAAAATTAATATCCATAACCGTTTCAAGAAATACTCTTATCTGGATATTCGCCTTAATCCTGCTGGTGGGATGCCGATTATGTATGCTATGACCTTGGTCAGCATTCCCCAGTACTTCCTTTTGATTATCCACTTTCTCCAGCCGGACAATCAGCTGATTGAGCAGTGGATAGAGGCGCTGTCTATGGGAAGTCCGGCTTGGTTTATCCTCTATCTGCTGACTATTTTCATCCTGGCACTGGCCTTCGCCTTTATCAATATCAGTGGCGACCAGATTGCTGAGCGGATGCAAAAGAGTGGAGAGTATATTGAAAATGTTTATCCGGGAGGGGCAACCCGCCGGTATATCAATGGTTTGGTGACCTATTTTGCACTAGTGGGGGCTTTCTATCTTATTGTGATTTCTGGCCTGCCTATGATGGTGGTCCTTCTGGACATTCGCTATCTGCGGCTCAGCATGATTCCGGGGATTTTTATGATTTTTATCGGGATGGTCTTTTCTATTAAGAACGAGGTGGAGGCCTTGACGCTTAATGACCGTTATCGTTCATTGTTGTAGGAGAAACTATGTATTACTTTATTCCTTCATGGAGTGGCAGTGGGGATCGGGTTTGGCACCGGGATATTATCCCTTGGTACCGCTCCATGCAGCGACTGGAGTTTGATGACTCAATTCATCAGATTCGGATTTTTCAAAGTGAAAATCTGCCAGTCCAGCTGCTTTTGCCAGCCTATATGCCACATGCCCGCTACCTCTTGCATCGGCAGGATATTTTTGAGACGGATTATTACTCGGTCTTTGACGAGATTCAGAGGATTGACTCTAAGGACATGCAGGTCCTGCAAATCAAGGATCTGGACTGGGAACCAGACTGCGAGTTTGTATATACTCCCTTTCTAATCATGGTCCGCAGGCAGGGACAGCTCTATGCCCATGTCGAGTTTGGAGTAGAAGGCTTTATCAGCTTCATCAAGTTTTTCAAGGATGACCAGCTGGAGAAGTTTTATATCTTTGATGATCGGGGCTTTGTCTCCAGTATCACCTACTATGAAGCAGGTCAGCCCCTTTATCAGGACTACCTGCAGCCAGATGGTGACTGGCGGATTCGTGAGCATCTGAAGCCTGACGACAGTCGGATAGAGGTCAATCCTGCTTACTTGCTGGACTTTGATAAGCTGGAGTATGAGCGGATGCCAGACTTAATCTTGGAGAAATTAGGCCACTATATCGAGTGCAATGCAGGAACGGACAGCCGTTTCGTCCTGGCAGCACATCCCTTATACACTCAAGCTATTTTGCGCTTGTTGCCCAAGAATGTTCAAATCATTCTCAGCTTTTTCCACGAGCGCAATCATACAGTTGATTGGCCAGCTTTAGAAGCAGATTTGCAGCAGGCGAATTTAGTCTTGACTGATCGTATGGACTTTAAGAAGGCTATTCAGCGCTACCTGCCTAGACAGGCTCAGAAGGTGCATTACCTGTCGCCTTTTGATACCCGTCTGCAGCTGGGCAAGAGCCAACGCCGCCGGGAATCCAAGATTTTTTATCAGGTTAATCTGGAAGAAGGGCTTAATGACTATGCCGTTTTCAAGGTTCTCCACTATGTGGCCAAGCATCCGGATACAGAGCTGACTATCGGTGTCTACAATGCTTGGCAGGAAGGAATCCAAAAGGTGGAGAACAAGGTGCAGGAGGTTATTGATGAATATCTGAATCGGTATGAATTTGTCAAGAACTACCGCCGCAGTGAGCAGGCTGAGAATGCCCTGCTGGAAAATCAGGAGCAGGATCTTCGTTTTACCATTAAGAATATCACGGACGAGCTTAGCTTGATTCAGGAGCTGGATGATACGCGGTTAATCATTGACCTGAGTGAGCAGCCCAATCTCTATACGCAGATTGCTGGGATTTCTGCCGGGATTCCGCAGATCAATCTGGTGGGCTCGGACTATGTGACCCATCTGCAAAATGGCTATATCTTGGATTCTATCTCTGATGTTCCGACTGCTGCAGATTATTACTTGGAAGGTTTGAAAAATTGGAATCAGGCCCTGATTTATTCCATTGAAAAAATCCATCATAATACTGGTCTGGAGCTGATTGGCCGTTGGGAGCAGTGGCTCAAGGAGGCTGAGAATGCAAAATAAGCTGAAAATCTTACAGATTGGCTCAAGCGACTGGAGCAAGGAGCTTACCATTCCAGACAATATGAACTGGTATTATTTCTTTCCTAACTCCAATCTAGCCATCAAAAAGGTCATGGAGATGGATAAGATTGGCAAGTTTGATGCGATTCTGGTGGACGATTTGCGTCGGATTCCAGATTTGTTTATGATTGAGTCCAAGATTATCCCTTATACAGTTTTCTATGATCAGGAACAGGAAACCCAGGAAGCGGATATTGAGTACTTCCTTAAGCGTCACTGTGCTCAGCCAACGGATATGAGCGATCGAGCTGACCTGCTCCGCAAGCTGTCTAAGGCTCTCTTTTCCGGCCAGTATGGCGATAAGATGACCCCACTTGATATGGTGGTCAGTCCCGGATTTCGGGGCAAGATTTGCTATAATGGCTATGAAAATCTAGAGCTGGAAGGTGACTTTGGTCAGGACTTTCAGCCTGTCCTCTCTTGGAAATACAATGTCGTGGCCAATGCCTTCAATCCAGTTGAGCTCTGGCTTGAGTATGAAAAGGAAGGAAACTGTGAGCTGCGGCTGCGGCTCTATAATATCCAAGAAGGTTCGACTGCAGATATTGCTCGCGAGACTATTTTCGCAGAAGAGGACATGCGGGAATCCATGGTTCTGGACAATGATTTTACTTCCTATCTGGGCGTCAGTCTGGAGGCTAGAGGTGAGGGACGGATTCAGGTCGGTGCTCTGCATCAGCGCCTGACCCGCTATGAGTTTGGCAAGTACGTCCTGGGTGGAAAGATTCTCCGCGATAGCCATCGACAAGAGATTAATTACTTCTTTTATCCAGGAGATTTGAAGCCGCCTTTGGCTGTTTATTTCTCTGGTTACCGTCGGGCGGAAGGCTTTGAGGGCTTTGGGATGATGCGCAGTTTGGGCTGTCCTTTTCTCTTGTTTTCAGATCCGCGCGTGGATGGCGGTATGTTTTATCTGGGCAGCCAGGAGCTGGAGAGCAGTATTCATAAGATTATCCAAGAGCATTTGGACTTTCTGGGCTTTACTGAGCGGGATTTGATTCTATCAGGCATGTCAATGGGGACCTATGGTGCGGTTTATTACGGTTCGGAGTTTCGTCCGCGGGCTATCGTTTTGTCCAAGCCCTTGGGAAATCTAGGCACTATTGCCCAACGTGGTCGTTTACGCTTGCCCGAGGTCTTTCCGACGGCTCTAGATGTCCTTCACCGTCACACGGGTGGCAAAGATCAGGAGCATGTAGAGGAGCTGAATCAACGCTACTGGCGTAAGTTTGAGAAGGCTGATTTCAGCCGGACGACCTTTGGTATCGCCTATATGAAAGAAGAGGACTATGATCCGACGGCCTATGAGGACCTGGTGGCAGCTCTTCATCTGACTGAGGCCAAGCTGATTAGCAGAGGTGTCCCTGGCCGCCATAATGATGACTTAGCTGTGTCTGTGTCTTGGTTCATGAATTACTATCGAATGATATTGGAAAAGGAATTTGGGAGAAAGAAATGAAGATTCAAAAAAGAAACGGCATATACTGGGGAGAGCTGAGAGGAGTTTCGGCAGCTGGTAAAATGACTGACTTTACCTATCTCTATGGAACTACCATTATCATTCATTCCCCTTCACATATATTTTTTGAAAATAAACTGATGGCCTCCGGCCAGACCATCCATGAATGGTCTTCCAAATGGAACTATCAGCGAGACCGGCAGGTGCCTGCTCTCCCCTTGCTCAAAAAGGGAGCTCGCTATTGCCTGTCTAGAGATATGACCACCTATCCTGAAGCCAGCGTCTTTCTGAACATCATCTTCTTTGACCGCTATGATAAAGAAATCAGCAATCAAGTGGAGCGCTCGGAGAGTATGATCTTTACCTACCCAAACGAAGCCTATAGCTATAAAGTTCAGCTGCTGAGTGCAGGAGTTGAGTCCTTAGAGTTTCATTGCCTAAACATTGACCAAATCATAGAGGAGTCTGATGATTAAAAATCATTTTCAAATTCAGCGCTTAAAGAAAATCTTAGCCAAAGTCAAAAGCTTTGAGTCAGAAATGGCAGGCTTGTCAGACGCTGAACTGCGGAAGAAAACACAGGAATTTAAGGAAAGACTGACCGCAGGTGAGACTTTAGATGACTTGCTGCCGGAGGCTTATGCTGTGGTGCGGGAAGCGGACAAGCGGGTGCTGGGCATGTTCCCCTACGATGTGCAGGTCATGGGAGCCATTGTTCTCCATGAAGGCAATGTCGCTGAGATGGCTACAGGCGAGGGTAAGACTCTGACGGCTACCATGCCACTCTATCTCAATGCCCTGTCTGGTCAAGGAGCTATGCTGGTGACCACCAATACCTATCTGGCTCTTCGGGATGCTCAGGAAATGGGGCAGGTCTATCGTTTTCTGGGGTTGACTATTGAGGCAGCGGTGGTAGCTGATGAGACTGAAAATTTGACGCCCAAGCAGAAGCGGCTGATTTACCAGGCGGATATTGTCTATACGACCAATAGTGCCTTGGGCTTTGACTATCTGATTGAAAATCTAGCAGAGAATAAGGATAGCCAATACCTTAGTCCTTTCAACTATGTCATCATAGACGAGATTGACTCCATTCTCTTGGATAGCGCTCAGGTACCTTTGGTTATCTCTGGTGCTCCTCGAGTTCAGTCAAACTTCTATGGTATCATGGATACCTTCATTACGACTTTGAAAGAAGACGAGGATTATCACTACGATGACGAGAAAAATGAAGTCTGGCTGACCTCGAAAGGTATTTTAGCAGCGGAGTCTTTTCTTGATTTGGAGCATCTTTTTTCCAAGGAAAATCAAGAGTTGGTCCGCCATCTCAATCTAGCCTTGCGGGCTCATAAACTCTATAAGAAGGACAAGGATTATGTTGTCCGCCAGGGTGACAAAGAGGCAGAAGTTGTGCTTCTGGATCGTTCAACCGGCCGTCTACTGGAAATGACCCGGCTTCAGGGAGGCCAGCACCAGGCCATTGAGGCCAAGGAGCATGTCAAGCTGACGGAGGAAACGCGTGCCATGGCATCCATCACTTATCAGAATCTCTTCCGGCTCTTCCGGAAAATCTCTGGTATGACCGGGACCGGCAAGGTGGTGGAGAGCGAGTTTATGGAAACTTACTCCATGTCTGTCATCAAGATTCCGACCAACCAGCCAGTTATTCGACAGGATTTGCCAGACCAGCTTTACCAAACCCTGCCAGAAAAAGTCTTTGCTTCTCTGGACGAGGTCAAGCACTACCATGCTCAAGGCAATCCACTCTTGATTTTCACCGGCTCAGTGGAGATGTCAGAGATTTACTCTTCCCTACTGCTGAGAGAAGGCATCGCCCACAATCTGCTCAATGCCAACAATGCGGCGCGTGAGGCGCAGATCATCGCAGAGTCTGGGCAGAAAGGTGCTGTGACAGTGGCTACATCCATGGCTGGCCGCGGTACGGATATAAAGCTGGGACCAGGTGTCGCAAATTTGGGTGGTCTCGTGGTGATTGGTACCGAGCGGATGGAGAATCAGCGGATTGACCTACAGATTCGTGGCCGTTCGGGTCGCCAAGGCGATCCGGGGATTAGTAAGTTTTTCATCTCGCTAGAGGATGACCTGCTCAGGAAGTGGGGACCAGACTGGCTCAAGAAGTTCTACAAGGACTACTCTACTGAAGAAGTTCAGCAGCATCCAGTCCAGTTGGGACAGCGCCGCTTTAGACGCTTAGTGGCTAAGGCTCAGAGGGCTAGCGAAAGCAGTGCCAAGATGTCCCGTCGAATGACGCTGGAATATGCCCAGTGTATGAAGATTCAGCGGGAGATTACCTATGCTGAGCGCAATCGCCTGATTCAAGCTGAGGAGCGGATTGACGAAGAAATCAGCCGTGTCCTCAGTCAGGTCATTTATCAGGCGGCCTATGAGCAGTCCTATGAGACGCGGGCCGACCTCTATCGCTTTATCTTAGACCATTTCAGCTATCATGCTGAGCGTATTCCTTATGATTTCGATATTTATTCGCCGGAGAAAATTGCAGAGCTCTTGCAGGATATTGCCGAGCAGGAATTGCAGGCAAAGAAAGCCTATCTCAAGTCTGACAAGCTCTTTACCCATTTTCAGCGGGTGTCCGTTCTCAAGGCTATTGATGAGAACTGGGTCGAGCAGGTGGACTATCTGCAGCAGCTCAAGACAGCCTTGAGCGGTCAGCATTTCTCTATGAAAAATCCTCTGGTAGAATACTACCAAGAGGCTTACGATGGCTTTGAATATATGAAGGAGCGCATGAAACAGCAGATTGTCAAGAATCTTTTGATGAGTGAATTGGCACTCAACCCTAAAGGAGAAGTCATCATGTACTTCCCGTAAGACGAGGAGAATATGACAGTATATAACATCAACTTAGGCATCGGCTGGGCCAGCAGCGGTGTAGAATATGCCCAAGCTTATCGGGCCCAGCTTCTGCGAAAGATCCAGCAGCCGGCTAAGTTTATCTTTATGGATATGATTTTAGCGGATAATATCCAGCATCTGACGGAAAATATCGGTTTTCTGGATGAGGAAGTTATCTGGTTTTATAACTATTTTACTGATATCAAGATTGCACCGACGACGGTTACGCTGGATCAGGTGCTGGCTCAAGTCGCAGGTCAGCCAGAGCGCTCGGAAAGAGAAGGTAAGATTGTCCGTTATTTCTATCCGCAGGATGATCAGTTTATCACTTGCTACCTGCGGCAGGAAGACCAAGACTTTGTGGAGCATGTGGAGTATGTCTCGCGGGGGAGATTGATTCGCAAGGATTATTTCTCCTATGTCCGCTATGCCAGCGAGTACTTTGCACCCCATAATGACGCTGCAACCCTCTACCAGCGCCGTTTTTACCATGAAGACGGCAGTGTGGCTTATGACATGCTGATAGAGGATGGTCAGGAAGAGCTCTATCGCTTTCCAGATCGGATTTTCTATTCCAAGGCTGAGCTGGTTCGTTATTTTCTTCAGTGTTTGCAGCTACAGGCAGATGATGTAGTTATCTTGGATAGGGAGACAGGGATTGGTCAGGTTGTCTTTGAGGAGAGTCAGAAAGCTAAGCTAGGAGTAGTGGTCCATGCCGAGCATTTCAGTGAAAATGCCAGCAGTGATGACTACATTCTCTGGAATAATTTCTATGACTACCAGTTTACCAATGCTGACAAGGTGGACTTTTTCATCGTGGCAACTGAGGCTCAGAAAACGATTCTAGAGAAGCAGTTCCAGCATTACTCGGACAAGCAGCCCAAGATTGTCACCATACCGGTGGGGAGTCTCGACCAGCTGACTTATCCCAAAGAGCCTCGCAAGCCTTTCTCTATGATTACGGCTTCGCGTCTCGCTACGGAAAAGCATATCGATTGGCTAGTGGCAGCGACTGTTCAAGCCCATGCCCAGCTTCCTGAGCTCACTCTTGATATTTACGGTAAGGGGGGCGAAGAGGAGAAGCTCCGCCGCAAGATTGAAGAAGCAGGTGCGCAGGACTACATTCGGCTCAAAGGCCATGCGGATCTGAGTCAGATTTATGCAGGCTATGAGCTTTATCTGACTGCTTCGACCAGTGAAGGCTTTGGCCTGACCCTTATGGAAGCAGTCGGATCAGGTCTGCCTCTCATCGGCTTTGATGTCCGCTATGGCAATCAGACTTTTATCGATGATGGTAAAAATGGCTATCTGCTGCCGGTCAGTTCCAATCAGGTCGAGGACCAAATTATTGCTGCTTTTGTGGAGAAAATAGTAGCTCTCTTTAGCCAAGGACGCCAGCAGGAGATGAGCCAACACTCTTATCAAGTGGCCGAGAATTATTTGACCAGCCGGGTTGAAGCGGCTTGGTCCCAGCTTTTAAAGGAGGTCAGAGATGATTCAGCTCTTTGATTATTACAATCAGGAAACCCAGGATCTGCATGATTCCCTCCTTGCAGCTGGCTATGACTGTCCGACCATTGTCAGTGAGGCTAATGGCTTTCTGCCGGACGACATGATCTCCCCCTATACTTACTTTCTGGGGGATGAAGAGGGAGTAGACCACCCGCTCTTTTTCAATCAAGTGCCAGTGCCGCCTTTCTGGGAAATCACAGGCGACCATCAGTCGGCGCGTGTCAGTGACATGGGAGAAGAAAGGGCACGGATTCACTATGCCAGTCAGGCCAAGGGCCGGCTGGTCAAGCAGGTGGATTGGCTGGATAAAAAAGGCCAGTTGCGACTGAGTGAGCGCTATAATAAGCAAGGCCGCTGCTTTGCCAAAACAGCTTATAAATCAGGCCAGGAGGTTTTCAACACGACCTACTACAGCACAGACGGACAGGAGCGCATCGTGGAAAATCATGCAACCGGTGATATCATCCTGACTCTGGACCAAGAGCCCTTGCGGATTTTTAAAAACCGAGTGGATTTTATCCGTTTCTTCTTAGAGCGGCTAGACTTTGACTTGGATCACATTCTCTTTAATTCGCTGGCTTATTCTTTCCTAGTTTCCCACAGCTTGACAGGCCGAGCTGGGCAGGACATTCTCTTCTGGCAGGAGCCTCTGTATGACGAGCTTCCGGGCAATATGCAGCTGATTCTGGAAAATAGTCAGCTGCGGGCGCAGACCATTGTCATTCCCGACTTGGCGACCTATGAAAAGGCCAAGAGTCTGGCAGCGACTGACCAGCAGCAGAAGTTCCTGCATCTGGGCTATCATTATGACTTCAAGCGGGACAACTTCCTACGAA
Organism: Streptococcus sp. 20925_1_22; assembly: GCF_041431685.1. NCBI lineage: Bacteria > Bacillati > Bacillota > Bacilli > Lactobacillales > Streptococcaceae > Streptococcus > Streptococcus sp. 20925_1_22. The sequence continues at coordinate 16,472 of NZ_JAPVYE010000006.1, forward strand.
AAGATGCTTTAATCCTGACCCACTCAGATCAGATTGAAGGCTTAGAGACCTTGGTTCAGGCCTTGCCGCAGATAGTTTTTCGCATTGCAGCTCTCACGGAAATGTCGCCCAAGCTCTTGTCTATGCTGTCCTACAAGAATGTCGTTCTTTATCAAAATGCCAGTCTCAAGCAAATTGAGCAGCTCTACTTGGAATCAGACATCTATCTGGATATCAATCACGGCGGACAGGTTCTGCAGGCAGTGCGCAAGGCTTTTGAGAACAATCTCTTGATCCTAGGCTTTGAGCAGACCCTGCATGACAGACACTACATTGCCCAGCAGCATATTTTCGACAGCAGCCAGTCAGATCAGTTGGCAGCCGCTCTGGAAGAAGCCTTATCTGGTGTCGAGCAGATGCGGTCAGCCTTGCAAGCACAAGGCCGACATGCCAACGATGTACCCGTCAGTCTTTATCAGGAGATTCTCCAAAGCGTATTAGGAGGTCAGCATGGCTAAAAAAGATTTATTTCATAAGGATATTGAGGGGCGGTTAGATGAGCTCAAGCATGGCAAGCCCAAGAAAGAAAAGGCCAGCTTGGGTGAAAATCTCAACAAGGCCTTTGTCATCGCCTTGGGATTGATGATCTTGATTGGCTTGATTTTTACATTGATTGGAGCCTTGAGGAAATAAAATGCAAACAATATTGATTACACTTACCATTGTAGTAGCCCTTGTCTTGATTTTGCTGGTTAGTCTTCTTCCCAGAGTGAGCCAGCAATTTTACAGGGACATCAATACATCGATCGGCAAGTCAGGCTACTGGGAAACTCACTTCGCAAAGAAAATCCTAGTTCTTTTGGCAAGCCTTGCCCTGATTGTGCTTATGATTTTCTTTATGATTCAATCCCTTTAGTATCTGTCTAGGTAGCGAAGCTGTCCTGACGGCTGCCTAAATAAGAAAGACCCTCTATTGCAGACAATGGAGGGAATTTTTATAAGCAAATTTTGGATGTAAAGGTTTTAATTTCTGAAAGCACCTTGATATTTTCCTGAAAAGGAGTAAACTGGATATACAAGTGATGGAGGTTTGGTATGAAATTATATGTTCAGTTGATGATTATTTTTATGATTTCCCTCGTTGGAGAAGGGATTTCAAGTGTTTTCCATCTGCCTGTTCCAGGTAGTATCATTGGTTTAGTCTTGCTGTTTTTGGCTCTGCAGTTCAAGCTCCTGCGTCTGCGTCATATCAGCATGGTTGGCAATTTTCTCTTGGCAAATATGACCATCCTTTTTTTGCCTCCAGCAGTTGGTATCATGGATAAGTTTCAGATCATTGCACCTTATCTGCTGCCGATTATTTTGATTGTTTTAGGAGCGATTGTGCTCAATGTCTGTGTGATCGCAGTTGTGGTGCAGCTGATTAAGACTCGTTTTGAAGGAGATTATGAGGAAGGAGACGCCAGCAATGTCTGATTTATGGAGCAACCCTCTCTTTGGCCTTGCATTGTCTATCTTGGCCTATCTATTTGGTCTATTGATTTTTCGGAGATTTCCTCATCCCTTGACAACTCCTTTGCTGATTGCAGCAGTTTTGGTTATTGCTTTTTTAAAATTAACCGGTATTTCCTACAAGGATTACTACGTCGGTGGCTCCTATTTAAACAATCTAATTGTGCCATCTACGGTTGCTTTGGGGATTCCGCTTTACAAGACTTTTCATTTGATGAAGCACCATGCGCGCAGTATTTTGATTGGGACCTTTGCGGCGGTTGTAGTCAATACTAGCTTTACTGCTCTGTTGGCTAAGTTTTTCGGCATGGATTTCTTTCTGGCTGTTTCTCTTTTTCCGAAGTCTGTCACAACGGCCATGGCTGTCGGTATCACAGACAAGCTGCAAGGGCTTGCTACAGTGACATTAGTGGTGGTGGTTGCGACGGGCATTCTGACCAGTGTCTTAGGACCAACGCTTCTTAAGCTCTTAAAAATCACAGATCCAGTAGCTATCGGTCTAGCTTTAGGGGGAACCGGCCATGCGGTAGGAACGGGGACCGCCTTTAAATACGGTCAGGTCGCAGGAGCTATGGCAGGACTTGCGATTGGCGTGACCGGCCTCATGTACGTTCTGGTCAGCCCCATCGTAGCAGCGATTATTCTGAAGTAAAAATAAACAAGGTTGAAACGTTTTGTTTCAACCTTGTTTTGCTTATTGAAGATTTAGTTTGTTTTTTACAATGGTATGGATTGTAAAATAGAAACCGAAAATTTTGACCAGTTCAAAGACGATTCGGATAATAAGAAAGACGTCTAGCATCTGTTCAAAGTCCGTAGCGGAGTTACTATAATCGTATGGAGCAAATAGGCCATACGGATTGAAGAAACTAGGTAAGAAGATTGACAAGACCGCTAAAACACTCCAAATCAAAAATCCGAAAAGCACAGCCATCATAATCCGATTCTTCTTAAATAGCTGACCGACTGAGATTGCTAGATAAAAGAAGAGGATACCAGAAAGGATTTGGAGGAGATTAAGGAAGCCGTATTTGACAATCCAAAGCCATAAATCTGGGATTTCACCAATATATTTAAAAATCTCATTAAATGAATAGCCTGTAATAGGGAGGGCAATGCCAAAAATGACAAGGCCGCTAATAAACATGGTCAGCATACACAAGAGGGTCCAAACAAATGCGGAAAGAAGCTTAGACAGAAGAATCTGATGCGGCGTAACCGGCAAGGTCCAAGTCAGGTAGCCTTCTCGCCCAAAAACATTTTTATAAAATCGACGGATGATAATGATGGTATTGGATAGAAAGACAGCGCAGGATGCAGAAAAAAGCAAGAGGAAGAGTAGGTATAAAGTGACAATAACACCACTAGTAGCCATTGGGTAGTCACTATAGCGTTCCATGACCTCAGGTCTCAAGCTGCTGCCAGTTATAAATCCCATCAAGATAGAGAGAGACAGAAGAATGGCAAATGTAATACAGTACCATTTGTAATTAGACTTAAAGTCGTATTTAAATAATTTTCCGAACATAGAGTGAGGCCCTCCTAATAAAAACGAAACTGGCTGCGGAAGAGATTATCAATAGATTGATTGTATTGTTGACGCAGCTGATTAGCATTTTCATGCAAAAGAATCTGACCTTGGTTAATCAGGATGACTTCATCCAAGATTGGCTCGATATCTGTAATCAAGTGGGTTGAAATGATGACAGAAGATTGTGGTGTACGGTTCTGGATGATGGTTTGCAAGATATAGTCGCGAGCAGCCGGATCGACACCACCGATAGGCTCGTCTAGGATATAGAGTTCTGCATGGCGGCTCATGACCAAAATGAGCTGCATTTTTTCTTTGTTCCCTTTTGACAGGCTGCCGATGCGGACTTGGGGATCGATATGAAGATCCTTTAGAAGCTGCATGGCTTTGGCGCTGTCAAAATTATCATAAAAATCTTGGAAATATTTTACAGCTTCGATTACTTTAGAGCTGTCGCTTAGATAAGTCGTATCTGGCAGATAGGAAACGATTCTTTTTGTATCAGGAGAAGGTTTAACGCCTTTGAGATAAATATGGCCAGAGGTGGGCTGCAAGAGGCCATTGATAAGCTTGATAATAGTTGTCTTGCCGCTGCCATTAGGACCTAGAAGTCCGATAATTCTGCCAGGCTGGATGTTTAAGCTCACATCATAGAGGGCGGGTGCGTCGCCATAATTTTTATGGACATGGTCAAGATAGACCAGAGGATACTGATTCATACATGTCTCCTTTATTTTCTTCAATTTACAATTATTATACCTTTTCCTTAGGAAAATGGCAAAGAAAGCCGGAAAGGGTGAATGGAATCTTTCTGTTCGGTCAAACTCCTATTTCCCTCATTCAGTGAATTGCGGTATAATAGTTATAAGAAGAAGCAAAGCATGTTCAAGGAGAAAAATGTGGTGATACAACTTGATACCAAGACTGTTTACAGTTTTATGGATAGCTTGATCCCGATAAAGAAATATGTGCAAAAAGCCAAGGAGTTAGGATACAGTCATCTGGGCATGATGGATGTGGACAATCTCTATGGGGCTTATCATTTCTTGGAGGAAGCCGAATCTGCGGGACTGCAGCCGCTTTTAGGCTTGGAGCTGAGTCTGATCAAGGCAGAGCAGGAGCTTCATTTCCGTCTGCTAGCCTTAGACAGTCAGGGCTATCGCAATCTGATGAAAGTCTCGACTCTCAAGATGATGGGACAAAAGAATTGGGAGGATTTCCAGCATCTCTTTAAGGGATTGGCTGTAATTGTTCCTGCTTTTGACGGAGTAGCAGATCTGGATTTGGGTTTGGATTTTTATGTTGGAGTTTTTCCAGCAACGCCCCAGCAGGAGTTTGGTCGACCAACCCTGCCCCTGCATACCGTCCGATATTTTGATAGGGGGGATTTGGAAACCTTGCAGATGCTCCGGGCTATTCGAGAAAATGCCAGCCTGCGGGAGATTGGCAGCCTTCCCAATCATGAGTTTTTGCTGGCACCAGATGCTCTGGCAGGAGCTTTTAAGGAAACTTTCCCAGAGAGTTTGGCTAATCTTGAGAAGCTAGTCCGTCATGTTCACTATGATATCAATAGGGAGCTGAAACTGCCCCGCTTTAATCGGGAGCGACCAGCCGTGGAAGAGTTGCGGGAGCGCTCCGAAGCTGGCTTAAAAAAACGCGGTTTAACAGGTAAACTTTATCAGGAACGGCTGGACCAGGAGCTGGCTGTCATTCATCAGATGGGCTTTGATGATTATTTTCTCATTGTCTGGGATTTGCTGCGCTTTGGTCGCAGTCAGGGCTACTATATGGGCATGGGCCGAGGATCTGCTGTTGGCAGTCTGGTGGCCTATGCTTTGGAGATTACTGGGATTGACCCAGTCAAGAACAACCTGCTCTTTGAGCGCTTTCTCAATCTAGAGCGCTATACCATGCCCGATATTGATATCGATATTCCTGATGTTTACCGGCCAGAGTTTATCCGCTATGTTCGTGACCGCTATGGCAGTATGCATGCGGCTCAGATTGTGACCTACTCGACTTTCGGAGCCAAGCAGGCCATTCGCGATGTTTTCAAGCGTTTCGGTCTGCCAGAGTATGAGCTAACCAATATCACCAAGAAAATCCGCTTCGGGGATAGTCTGACCTCTGCTTATGAGAAAAATATGGGCTTTCGTCAGATTATCAACAGTAAGCTAGAATATCAAAAGGCCTTTGATATTGCTAAAAAAATTGAAGGTCATCCCCGTCAGACTTCTATCCATGCAGCCGGCGTTGTGATGAGTGACAATGACCTGACAGACCAGATACCGCTCAAATACGGTGAGGACATGTATATCACCCAATATGATGCCCACGGTGTGGAGAGCAACGGTCTGCTTAAGATGGACTTTCTGGGCTTGCGCAATCTGACCTTTGTCCAGCGGATGAAAGAAGCAACCCTGAAAAAATATGAGGTAGATATTGAGATTGCAGAGATTGACTTGGAGGATGCAGAAACTCTGAAACTCTTTGCGGCTGGCCAGACCAAGGGCATTTTCCAGTTTGAGCAGCCGGGTGCTATCAGCCTGCTCAAGCGGGTTCAGCCAGTTTGCTTTGAAGAAGTAGTGGCCACAACCTCTCTCAATCGTCCTGGAGCCAGTGATTACATCGACAATTTTGTCAAGAGAAAGCATGGGCTGGAGCAGGTGGAGCTGATTGATGACAGTTTGGCTGATATTCTAGCTCCGACTTACGGTATCATGCTCTACCAAGAGCAGGTTATGCAGGTAGCCCAGCGTTTTGGTGGCTTTAGTCTGGGGAAAGCCGATATTTTGCGGCGGGCAATGGGTAAGAAAAGTGCTGCTGAAATGCACCGCATGCAGGAGGACTTTGTTGCAGGTGCTCTCAAGCTAGGTCACTCGGAATCCAAAGCCAAGGAAGTCTTTGCTATTATGGAGAAGTTTGCTGGTTATGGCTTCAACCGCAGCCATGCCTACGCCTACTCAGCTCTGGCCTTTCAGTTGGCTTACTTCAAGGCTCATTATCCAGATGTTTTCTTTGATGTCATGCTCAATTATTCTAGCAGCGACTATATCACCGATGCCCTGAGTTTTGACTTTGAAACAGCGCCCCTCAGTATTAACAATATCCCCTACCATGATAAGTTTCAGGATAAGAAGATTTTTTTAGGCCTGAAAAATATCAAAGGCTTGCCTAGGGATTTGGCATACTGGATTATCGAAGAGCGACAAAATGCTGCCTTTACTGGGGTAGAAGACTTTATTCTGCGCCTGCCTCAGAATTACCATAAGATTCCGCTGCTGACTCCTCTGATCCAGCTGGGGCTCTTTGACAGTTTTGAGAAAAATCGCCAAAAAATTCTAGCCAATCTGCCTAATCTATTTGTATTTGCGGATGAGCTGGGCAGTCTTTTCGCGGATACGACCTACTCTTGGACAGAGGCTCAGGATTTCAGCGATGCCGAAAAGTTTGAGCTGGAACAGAGCATTATCGGTGTGGGGCTTAGCGATCACCCCTTGGTTAAACTGGCCAAAGAAGCGGACCAGCCCTTTAACTGGATTAGTGAGCTGACGGAAAATAGCAGAGCTAGGATTCTGGCTGAAGTCCAGACTATCAAGACTATCCGGACTAAAAAGGGCGAGAATATGGCCTTCTTGCAGGTTTCAGATACGAAGAAAAAACTGGATGTCACCCTCTTTCCTGATACCTATCGCCAGCTAGGTGAACGCATTAAGGAAAAGGGCATTTACTACTTGACTGGCAAGGTGCAGGAACGGGATGGTCGTTTACAGCTGGTCTTGTCAGATATAGAAGAAGCCACTACAGAACGCTTCTGGATAAAACTTGCTGGAAATGAACATGATCGGGAAATATCTCAGATTTTGCAGAAATACCCCGGTAATATTCCGGTTGTCCTGCGCTATGAAGATGAGAAGCGCACCATGTCTGCACCGCATTTTCGAGTGGAGAAATCGGAGCAGCTGCAAGAGGAATTGAAGAATTATACTATGAAAACGATTTTTCGTTAAAAAATATGGAAAATAAGAGAATTTTCATTTTGATTGTGGTATAATCTATAAGAATGTTAAAAAGAAAAAGGAGCAAAAAGCGAAATGAAACGTATTGCTGTTTTGACTAGTGGTGGTGATGCCCCTGGAATGAATGCTGCCATCCGTGCAGTTGTTCGTAAAGCAATTTCCGAAGGAATGGAAGTTTACGGGATTTATGATGGTTACGCTGGAATGGTAGCTGGCGAGATTTACCCACTTGATGCGACATCAGTTGGTGACATTATTTCTCGCGGTGGAACCTTCCTTCACTCTGCTCGTTATCCTGAATTTGCCCAAGTTGAAGGACAGTTGAAAGGGATTGAGCAGCTTAAAAAACATGGAATCGAAGGTGTCGTTGTTATCGGTGGAGATGGATCTTACCACGGTGCGATGCGCTTGACAGAGCACGGCTTCCCCGCTGTCGGTGTTCCAGGAACCATTGACAATGATATCGTCGGAACAGACTTCACTATCGGTTTTGATACAGCTGTTACCACAGCTATGGATGCGATTGACAAGATTCGGGATACCTCATCCAGTCACCGCCGTACTTTCGTTATCGAAGTAATGGGACGTAATGCTGGTGATATTGCTCTTTGGGCAGGTATTGCATCTGGTGCGGATGAAATCATCGTTCCTGAAGAAGGTTTCAAGATCGAAGAAGTTGTTGAAAGCATTAAGAGTGGCTATGCCAAGGGTAAGAAGCACAACATCATCGTCTTGGCTGAGGGTGTCATGTCAGCAGATGAATTTGCTGAAAAGCTGAAAGAAGCTGGAGATATGAGCGATTTGCGGGTCACAGAGCTCGGACATATCCAGCGTGGAGGCTCACCTACTGCGCGTGACCGTGTTCTTGCATCTCGTATGGGAGCACATGCTGTTAAACTGCTTAAAGAAGGTATCGGCGGAGTTGCTGTTGGAATCCGCAATGAGCAGATGGTTGAAAGCCCAATTTTGGGAACTGCTGAAGAAGGAGCACTCTTTAGCTTGACTGCTGAAGGTAAGATTGTCGTCAATAATCCGCACAAGGCTGATCTGGACTTGGCTGATTTGAACCGCAGCATCAATATTTAATTATTATTTGTTATTCAGGCCAAGAGGCCAAATAGAAGAAGGAGTTTCATACAATCATGAATAAACGTGTAAAAATCGTTGCAACATTAGGTCCTGCGGTAGAAATCCGCGGTGGAAAAAAATTCGGTGATGACGGATATTGGGGAGAAAAGCTGGATGTTGAAGCATCAGCTCAAAACATTGCTAAGCTGATTGAAGCTGGCGCAAACACATTCCGTTTCAACTTCTCACATGGTGACCATGCTGAGCAAGGAGAGCGCATGGCAACTGTTAAGCGTGCAGAAGAAATTGCCGGCCAAAAAGTTGGTTTCCTTCTTGATACAAAAGGACCAGAAATTCGTACAGAATTGTTCGAAGGCGATGCAAAAGAGTATTCATACAAGACTGGTGAAAAAATCCGTGTTGCTACTAAGCAAGGTATCAAATCTACTCGTGAAGTAATTGCTTTGAACGTTGCTGGTGGATTGGACATCTACGATGATGTTGAAGTTGGCCGTCAAGTATTGGTTGATGATGGTAAACTTGGTCTTCGTGTTATCGCTAAAGACGATGCTACTCGTGAATTTGAAGTAGAAGTTGAAAATGACGGCATCATTGCTAAGCAAAAAGGTGTGAACATCCCTAACACTAAGATTCCTTTCCCAGCACTTGCTGAGCGTGACAATGACGATATACGCTTCGGTCTTGAGCAAGGAATCAACTTCATCGCGATTTCATTTGTACGTACTGCAAAAGACGTTAACGAAGTTCGTGCAATCTGTGAAGAAACTGGCAACGGCCATGTTCAATTGTTCGCGAAAATCGAAAACCAACAAGGTATCGATAACTTGGACGAAATCATTGAAGCTGCTGACGGTATCATGATTGCCCGTGGTGACATGGGTATCGAAGTACCATTTGAAATGGTTCCAGTTTACCAAAAGATGATCATCACCAAGGTAAATGCAGCTGGTAAAGTGGTTATCACAGCAACTAACATGCTTGAAACCATGACAGAAAAACCACGTGCAACTCGTTCAGAAGTATCAGACGTATTTAACGCTGTTATCGACGGAACTGATGCAACTATGCTTTCAGGCGAGTCTGCAAATGGTAAATACCCACTTGAGTCAGTAACAACAATGGCGACTATCGATAAGAATGCTCAAACCCTTCTTAACGAATATGGCCGTTTGACAACTGACAACTTTGAGCGCAACTCTAAGACTGAAGTTATGGCTTCAGCAGTTAAAGATGCTACAAATTCAATGGATATCAAGTTGGTAGTTACCCTTACTAAGACTGGTCACACAGCTCGCTTGATTTCTAAATACCGTCCAAATGCTGATATCTTGGCTATCACTTTTGACGAATTGACTCAACGTGGTCTTATGCTGAACTGGGGTGTTATTCCAGTGACTACTGAAACTCCATCTAATACAGATGATATGTTTGAAATCGCTGAAAAGATTGCGGTTGAGCAAGGATTGGTTGAATCAGGCGATGATATCGTTATCGTTGCTGGTGTGCCGCTTGGTGAAGCAGTTCGTACCAACACAATGCGTATCCGTACAGTACGTTAATCTAAGACAACAAAAAAGAACCGTTGATTGGAAAATCACCGGTTTTTTTCTTGTCTATGTGATGCCACTTATTTTATTTGAGAGGAAGGGCTAGTTTGTGAATTGGTTTTTGAAATAAAATTGTACCTTTGTCTATTTTGTTAAAAAATGATATAATGGTATAAAAGAGATGGGAGAGACGAATGTTAAAGAGAGATTTATTAAGAAATATCATTATTTTTTCAGTACTGGCAGCTATCATTATAGGGCTGAGAGTTTTTATTTATACGCCTTATCGGGTGACTGAGCAAGACAGCAATGCTTATTTGGCAAAGAATGACTTGGTCTTGGCGACGAGAAAGCAAGACATCAAGCGTGGGGATTTTGTCCTCTATGAAGTGGACGGCAAAGACTATGTCGGCCGGGTCATTGCCCAGGAAAAGGATCAGGTAACCTATATGGATGATCTTCTTTACCTGAACGGTCAGGTCATGTCGGAAGAATACATTGAGAAAATGCGCGAGAAATATCTGGCTTCAGCAGGAAGTTCGGGTTACTATACTCATGATTTCTCTGTTATGGATTTAAAAGACTCAAAGTCTGATAAAATTACTAAAGATTCTTATTTGATTCTTAATGATCGACGGGAAAATACGAAGGACAGCCGAGAATTTGGGCTCATCAAAGCCAGTCAAATCAAGGGAGTGGTGGAGTTCCGACTCTCACCGCTTAATGAATTTGGTTTTATTAAGAATAAGTAAATTGAAGTCTATTTTCAACCAAGGCAGGGCAAGCCTTGGTTTTTTTCTTTGAAAATCAACTTTAAAGTTACAAGTAAACATAAAGATACTTGTTCTGATGTGGTATACTAATATCAAAAGACCGCTAAAGGAGACTGCTCTTGAAGTCAAGAAAGAAAAAATTATTATTTTTGGCTATACTGGCTCTAAGTTTTCTGACTGCATGTAGCAGCATAGTAAATAGAGATGGTGAAAAAATATGGATGTCAGATACAGAAATGACTGAGCTTCATAAGAAAGAGCAAAAGCTTGCACTTTATATCATTAATCATTATGAAGATGTTCAAAAAATTGAATTTGATGAATTTTCTAAGGGAAAGTTCTGGGAAGCAAGTTCTGTTAGTGTGATTGTAAATGACACCAGCTATATACCACACATTTCTTTGGACTCAAAGGATAAAAACTATAATATAAATGATAGTTCTCGCACTGATTCTACAGAATTGACTTTTCGTCTGAAAAAGAAAGAGAAGGTCACAAATTTTAAAGATACAGGTGAGACGGATGTTATTTACTCTGGAGAAAATGCTTGGCTGACGACTGAGGAAAAAGTAAAGGTGCGCAACCAGGAAGAGGGGCTGGCTTTATTTATACTGAATCACTATGAAAGTGTTGAAAAAATTGAATTTACAAAGATTTCAAGAAAGCCTTTTGGACAGGCAAGATATGTTGCTTTACTTGTTAATGATAAGATAAAGATTTATACCGACCTAGATGATAGCTATGACAACTATTATTTGTCTGACAATCCTGAAAAAGACGGCCTGAAAGCTAAAGAGAAACCAACAAATTTGCAAAGTCTAGATAGTATTACTGTTATCTATTATACAGGGAAATGAAGGATGTGTTGCAATGAAAAAGCCAGACTGACTTAATCATCAGACTGGTTTTTTCGTGTCTCTTGGTGAAAGATGTTTTGCCATACTTCGTGGCGGCGCCAAAGGCTGGTATGGATAACACCGTCCATTTCATAGCGGATGAGCTTGGTTTTCTGGCTGACAGAAAGCAGTTCAACGTTTTTGATGAATAGCTTTTAGTTTGATTTATATTAAAGGGATTGCAAAAAAATGTAAACGCTTGCTAGTTTTATAATTTTTTTGCTATAATATATTAAAGTTGTATTAGTATAGTTGAAGGTTGTATGCTCTATAAAGGAAGGGAATATTTATGAAAATACTTAAATTACTTTTGATAGTATTTATTGGATTTTTGGGGTTAGGGCTTCTTAGTGCCTGCTCTCAGCAGAAAAAGACAGAACAGAAGGAGGAAGCAACATTGACAGCAGAAGAGAAAAAGATAATTAGAAAACAAGAAGAGGCTCTTGCTTTATTTTTGGTCAATAATTTTGAAGATGTTCATAAAATAGAGTTTGAAAGTATTTCAAAAGGCGGATTTGGTAGACCTAGATTCATTTATTTCTCGGTAAACGATAAAATAGAAGTTTCAACAGACTTAAAAGATAGTTACGATATACAGCATTATGGGTTAACTTATCATAATAACTCGGAGGTACTAAAACGAAAGGAAGTTCCAACTAGTTATACAAAATTATCGGAAACCCAAATAAATGTTATATATTATGGAGAGAAGAGATGAACATAACAGATGCGGATTATAATAAAATTGCAACATATGTTTATGAGATTGACCCAGTAGACAATCCTGATAAGCAATTATCGGTTGGAGAAACGATTGACATCAACGGCCGACAATTTCAAGTTATCGACGCTACGGGTAATAATGCTGAACCAACGGATAATAGTATGCAAGCGATGGCTGTTGCCCCTATTGACAGTCAAGGAAACGTAGATTACAGTCAGGTAGTAGTTTCTTATGTTGGAACCAATTTTGGAGACAAAAAAGATATTCTGAACGATCTTGAAAATCTAGGTATGGGTTTTACTGATACGATGATGGTAGGTGTTCCTTCTGGCTATGGAGTAATCAAGCGTATAATGGAGGGGGACTTTAAAAATGCAGTTCAAAAAGAATTTACAGAAAATATTGTTCCAGTTCAATCAAAGACTGCAGTAGAGTTTGCCCAGCGAGTAGAAAAAAAGGTTCGTCAAGAGAACCCCAATGCTATTATAACAACGAATGGTCATTCTTTGGGAGAGTCTATGGCTCTTTATACGGCCTTAAAAATGGGGTGGAATAATGTTGGCTTTAACGGCCCAGATATTCATAATATTATTTCAGAAGAAGAAATAGCCTATATGCAGGCTCATCCAGAGCAATTTCGTAATTTTCGTAATCCCAATGATTTGATTCTGGGAAATATTTTGGGTAATAAAACTGGGGTAGCCATCTATGTCAATGTGACGGATGCTAGGTTTATTGATGAAGCAATTGGAATATTGCAGGATAAGTCCCTGTCTTGGAAAGAAAAGGCTGATAAAATCTATAGTTTGGGTGACAAATATCATAGTTACAAAACTTGGCAATTCAATGATAAAGGTCAGCTTATTGATGAAAATGGAAATATTGTAACAAATAATGCACGAGGGAACAGGAATATTCTCCTCTTAGAAACGAAAGCCAGAATGATGCGCTACTATGGATTGAAGTCTCTGCTGACCGAAAGCGGTGGAGGTTTGAGTTCTAATGAGCAGATTTTTCTGGACAGTGAGCAAGCTACGATTGCTGCAGAATCTTTAGTAAGTTCTGCACAGCAAACACTTGATCAGATTAAGATTGAAAAGCAAAAAGGAGTAGAGGAGGCTGAGGCTCTCTTTGAAACTACTAAGTCGCCGTTCATGGTTAGCAGTCTTAGCCCTTATGAGATAGAGGAGGCTTTTGCAGATGGCGGTGTAACAAATGATAGCATTGTCGGAGATGTTGAAAGTTCATTGGAAAAAAAGGTTCAACAAGCTAGCCAGTTATTGGACGAAATGGCTCGATTAAAAGAGCAAATTGCATCCGGAATCAATAAAAAACTTGAAGAAGACACAGCTTTGGCAGGGGAGTTCAATCAATGGAGAAGTTTGAATTAGCACAACGTGAAGTTGAAAATAAAAAGCAAGAACTTGATGAATTAGAAGATTTTCACCGTACAAAGTTAAAAGAATTTAAGAAGAGAGATGATTATTTTCAAACAGCTTGGCGTGCAGTCAAAGAGCTTCTTGATGAAAAATATAAAGAAACTTTGTATTATTTAAAAACTATAGATGCTGATCAGGAATTTTATAGGATTCTCAATAGAGAAATGGAATCTTATCAAATAATGTCGGAAGAAGTATTGGTTCAAGCACAAAGAACTCTTGAGTTAGAAGTCTTAAAAGAAGAAGAAAATTTTCGGCAGGAGAGGAGATATCTAGATGAGCAGTTGGAAGAGGCATACTTACGCCGGAGAATAGCTGTAGAGGAAAATAATCAAAAGAAGAAATAGAAAGAAAGTGATACAGCATGGCAAGAACAACAATAGATACAATTACAGATGTATTTACAAAAGGAACTTTAGATGATTTAAGTGCTCGTCTTAATGAGATAAAAAAACAAATTGAAAAAAATTTGATTAGAAATGTCTATGCTCCTCAAGCTCTGAAGAAACGTGATATTATAAAGTCCAATGCTGAGAAAAAGATTAGCGAAGTTGCTAAGGAAGGCAAATCAGCTTTGACAGGCATTAACGATACTTTGGATGGAGCCATTAAAGGACAGTGGTCTACTGCGGTTAGAGATGCAGTTGTAAAAACAAGTAAAAGATATGATGAGATATAACCATAAAAAACAACCAGACTGCCTGTCTAGTTGTTTTTTCGTGTCTCTTGGTGAAAGATGTTTTGCCATACTTCGTGGCGGCGCCAAAGGCTGGTATGGATGACACCGTCCATTTCATAGCGGATGAGCTTGGTTTTCTGGCTGACAGAGAGGAGTTTAAAGTTTTTGATAGGTGTTTTTGAGGCTCTTTCTGCCTGAAACTCAGCTTTGTTCAGCTGTCGGCCATCTTGAGAAATATAAAGAAATTCAGCGGACAGAAGCGTATCCAGTTGGCTGCCTTGCTCCACGAGCTGCTCACGCATGAGCAGGTTTGGGTAAAGATTTTCCAATCTCTCATCTTCAGGAATGGGAGCAGGCTCAATATGAATGTCAATGTCAAAAACTCCGAAGCGCTCCATAAGCATATCCTCAACCTGGTCCGCAATCTCATGACTCTCATAGACAGAAAGGTCTGGATTCATTTCAAGAATAATATCTAGATAGATATTACTGCCATAGGTCCGGCCTCGCTGGGATTTAACCTGAGTGATTTTAGGAATTTCCAGGATAGCTTGCTTATAGTCTTGGAGCAGGCTCTCATCAAATCCGTCGGACAGGCTGAAGGAAGATTCCATAAAGATATCATAGGCCGTCTTGAGAATGAAGAAGGTAATGACAATGGCTGCCAGCTTATCAACGATTGGGAAGTTAAAGGCGCTGGCAATGATAGCGACTGAAGTGCCGATAGAAGTGACAGCGTCTGACAAGTTGTCCTTGGCTGCGGCATCCAGAGCCTTGGAGTGAGCTTTTTTAGCCAGTGTTTTATTGTAAAAATAAACACCCAACATAATGATTGCCGAGATGATTCCGACCACGGCACCAACAGGGTCAATCTTAGTCTCTTGGTTGGAGATGATTTTCTGAATGGTCTCAATCAGGACATCAAATCCAACGAAAAACATGATAAAAGATGTGATGAGACTGGCCAAATCTTCTATCTTCCAATGGCCGAAGCGATGGTCACGGTCGGCTGGTTTTCTAGCCATACGCAGGCCAATTAAAACGGCGATATTAGCCACGATATCAGAAACATTGTTGAAGCCATCGGCCGTCAGACTGGAGGACTGGAGAGTTGAGCCTGCGATAATCTTGACCGCGGAGAGAATCAGATAGGTAGCGATGGACAGGATGGCTCCTCTCTCCGCTAGCTTCAGATTGTTACTAGGATTTTTCATGACAGCCTTTCTTTCTAAGTGGGGCAGCAGAATGGAAAAGAGACTTGCGAAAAAATGTCATCTCTGGACGGGTACTCTAAGTCTCATATGGGCTTATTATAGCAAAAATAGACCTGATTTTCAATTTGCATCGGGCTTAGGGTACCTTAAATGACTTTGCCAAAAATCTAATCTAAAATCAGAAATTCCTCTTCTTTCTGGTTTAGCTTCATCAGGATTTTTGTTATAATAGTAGCATTGACTTTGAAAGAGGAAGAAAAATGCATCCTTTATTAAACGGTATGAATGACCGTCAGGCTGAGGCGGTTCAAACAACAGAAGGGCCTTTGCTGATTATGGCGGGAGCTGGTTCGGGTAAGACCCGTGTCCTGACCCACCGTATTGCCTATTTGATTGATGAAAAAATGGTCAATCCTTGGAATATCCTTGCCATTACCTTCACCAATAAGGCGGCGCGGGAGATGAGAGAAAGGGCTGAAAAACTTAAAACGGAAGCTCAAGATTGCTTAATCGCTACCTTCCACTCCATGTGTGTGCGTATTCTGAGACGAGAAGCAGATCATATTGGCTACAACCGCAACTTTACGATCGTTGATCCTGGCGAACAGCGGACTCTGATGAAGCGAATTCTCAAAAATCTCAATCTGGACCCTAAAAAGTGGAATGAGCGTGCCATTCTGGGAACTATTTCCAATGCTAAGAACGACCTGATTGATGAGGTGGCCTATGCAAATCTAGCTGGTGATATGTACACGGAGATTGTGGCCAAGTGTTACACGGCCTATCAAAAGGAATTACGCCAGTCTGAGGCCATGGACTTTGACGATTTGATTATGCTGACCCTGCGGCTTTTTGACCAAAATCCTGATGTCCTGACCTACTACCAGCAACGTTACCAGTATATCCATGTGGACGAGTATCAGGATACAAACCATGCCCAGTACCAGCTGGTCAAGCTCTTGGCTTCCCGCTTTAAGAATATCTGTGTGGTCGGAGACGCTGACCAGTCTATCTACGGCTGGCGGGGAGCCGATATGCAGAATATCCTGGACTTTGAAAAGGATTATCCAAAAGCTAAGGTAGTCCTGCTTGAGGAAAATTATCGCTCTACTAAGACTATCCTTCAGGCGGCTAATGAGGTTATCCGAAACAACCGCAACCGCCGTCCTAAAAACCTCTGGACTCAAAATGAAGACGGTGAGGAAATTGTCTACTATCGGGCTAATGACGAGCAGGATGAGGCTCTTTTTGTCGCCCGAACTATTGATCAGCTGAGCCGAGAAGGATACAGTCATAAGGATTTTGCAGTTCTTTACCGGACCAATGCCCAGTCACGGACAGTGGAGGAAGCCCTGCTAAAGTCCAATATTCCCTATACTATGGTCGGTGGCACCAAGTTCTACAGCCGCAAGGAAATCCGCGATGTTATTTCTTATCTCAATCTCATCGCCAATCCTAGCGATAATATCAGCTATGAGCGCGTGGTCAATGAGCCTAAGCGTGGTGTCGGACCAGGAACGGTGGAGAAAATTCGGGATTTTGCGTCCAGTCAGGAAATCTCCTTGCTAGATGCGTCGGCCAATATCCTGCTGTCTCCAGTCAAGGGCAAGGCGGCTCAGGCGGTCTATGATTTTGCTAATATGCTTCTGGATTTGAGGGAGCGCTTGGACGACTTTACAGTGACGGAGTTGGTAGAAGCCGTACTGGAAAAGACAGGTTATGCTGCGGCCTTAGCTGCCCAGGCAACCTTGGAGAGCCAAGCTCGGATTGAAAATATTGAAGAATTCCTGTCTGTAACCAAGAATTTTGACGAAAGTCCAGACAATCCTACTGATGAGTCTGGTCTTGATAAGCTCAGCCGTTTTCTCAATGACTTAGCCTTGATCGCAGACACAG
The DNA here is from genome assembly GCF_041431685.1 of Streptococcus sp. 20925_1_22. NCBI lineage: Bacteria > Bacillati > Bacillota > Bacilli > Lactobacillales > Streptococcaceae > Streptococcus > Streptococcus sp. 20925_1_22. Next base: position 33,770 of record NZ_JAPVYE010000006.1, read on the forward strand.
ATGACGGAGATACGGAGAGTTCCGAAGTGACTCTAATGACCCTCCACGCAGCCAAGGGATTGGAATTTCCGGTCGTCTTTCTGGTTGGTATGGAGGAAAATGTCTTCCCTTTAAGTCGGGCGTCTGAAGACGAAGATGAGTTGGAAGAGGAGAGGCGCCTGGCCTACGTCGGCATCACCCGAGCAGAGAAGATTCTCTATCTGACTAATGCTAATTCCCGTATGCTTTATGGTAAAACCAACTATAATCATCCTACTCGCTTCCTGAGAGAAATCAGCTCAGACCTGCTAGACTATCAGGGACTAGCTAGGCCAGCAAACAGCTCCTTTAAGGCCAGCTATACCAATAGCGATACTAGCAAATTCGGCCAGGGCATGAGTCTGGCTCAAGCCCTGCAGGAGAGGAAGCGTGAGGCGGCTCCTAGTTCCATTTCTTCAGGCAGTCTGCCTTTTGGAAAGAGCAGTCAGAGCCAGCCATCTAAGCCGGAAGTTGCTTGGGCTATCGGAGATATTGCCCACCATAAGAAATGGGGTGATGGGACAGTTCTGGCAGTCTCTGGCAGTGGAAATAATCAAGAGCTTAAGATTAATTTCCCAGAAGTGGGTCTGAAGAAAGTGCTAGCCAGCATAGCACCGATTGAGAAAAAATCATGATGAAACAGTCGATTGAAGCCTGGATCTATCATCCAGAGGATAGGGAAATCTTGCTCTTGAAAGTGGAGAATGAGAAAGTTTCCTTTTGGCAGCCCATTACTGGTGGGATTGAGAGTGGCGAGAGCCCAGAAGAGGCTTGTCTTCGTGAAATAAAGGAAGAGACCGGCTTGCTCTTAGCTTGTTCAAATCTGACTAGTCTTGGAGATTTTACGGTAAAGATTGATGAAAATCTGTCCATCCACAAAAATCTCTTTCTAGTTCTGACTGAACAGAAAGAAATCCAGATTTCTGATGAGCATGTAGGAGCTCAGTGGGTAGCTTTAGACAAAGTTTCGTCGCAGTTGTACTGGCCCAGCAATCAAGCGACTTTTGAGATGATATCTGAGAAGCTATAAGATATAGCTTCTCTTTATTTCTTTTGATAAGGAAATTCTATTAGTCAAGCGGGGCGTTTAGTGGTAGACTTATCACATAACTATAGTGAGGTGACCTTATGACACGTGAATTTAAATTTGAAACCCTGCAACTTCATGCCGGACAAACAGTGGACCCGACAACAAAGTCGCGGGCTCTGCCTATTTACCAGACAACTTCCTATGTGTTTGATGATACTCAGGAGGGAGAAGATCTCTTTGCCCTGCGCAAACCGGGCAATATCTACACTCGGATTACCAATCCGACCCTGTCTGCTTTTGAGGATCGGATTGCGGCTTTGGAGGGTGGAGTCGGAGCTCTAGCAACAGCTTCTGGTATGGCGGCCCTTACCTATACCGTTCTAGCCTTGGCGCATGCTGGCGACCATGTAGTGGCTGCCTCTACCATCTACGGCGGTACCTTTAATCTGCTCAAGGAAACCTTGCCTCGCTATGGCATTACCACGACTTTTGTCGATATTGAAAATCTAGCTGAAGTAGAAGCAGCCATTCAGGATAATACCAAACTGGTTCTGATTGAAAGTTTGGGCAATCCGCTGATTAATATCCCTGACTTTGATGCTTTGGCAGAGCTGGTTCATGCTCATAAAATTCCTCTGATTTCCGACAATACCTTTGCCACTCCTTATCTGATCAATGTCTTTTCTCATGGAGTGGACATCGCGGTGCATTCTGCGACCAAGTTTATCGGTGGTCACGGAACCAGCATTGGCGGTGTGATTGTGGACAGCGGTCGTTTTGACTGGGAAGCTTCTGGAAAGTTTCCGCAGTTTGTGGACCCGGACCCGAGCTATCATGATATCAGTTATACGCGCGATGTTGGAGCAGCAGCTTTTGTCACCGCCGTCCGGACTCAGCTCTTGCGCGATACGGGCGCAGCCATGTCTCCCTTCAATGCCTTTCTCTTCCTACAAGGATTGGAAACTCTCTCGTTGCGTGTAGAGCGCCATGTATCAAATGCTGAGAAGATTGTAGATTTCCTGGCAGAGCATCCTAAGGTTGAGCAGGTCAATTATCCCAAGCTTGCTGACAGTCCTTATCATGCTCTGGCAGAAAAATATTTTCCTAAAGGTGTGGGCTCAATCTTCACCTTTAATGTCAAAGGTGGGGAGAAAGAAGCTCGTAAGGTTATTGACAGCTTAGAGATTTTCTCTGACTTGGCCAATGTAGCAGATGCTAAGTCCCTGGTCGTCCATCCAGCTACGACGACTCACGGTCAGATGTCACCAGAGGCTCAGCTGGCAGCAGGCATCACACCAAATCAAATCCGTCTCTCTATCGGTCTGGAAAATGTGGAAGACTTGATAGAGGATCTCAAGCTAGCCTTGGAATCTATCTAATTTTCAATGCCTCTAGACTGAGCAAATAAGAATAAAACTAGGTTGGAAATAAGCTGCACCCCAAAAGCTAGATTTTTTGTGTCTAACTTTTAGGGTGCAGTGCATTTCGCCTAGTTTTTTGTTATAATAGGATGAAATATATAAAATAGTAGGAGATTAAAATGACAATTTCGGTGATTGTTCCGTGTTTCAATGAAGAAGAGTCTATTCCTCTGTTTCATGAAGCCATGGAAGCGGTCAAATACCAAATCCGTGACCAGTTTGAATATATTTTTGTCAATGACGGATCGACAGACCGGACCTTGGCTGTTTTGCGTGAGCTCAGCAGTCGCTGTCCAGATGTGCACTATCTGTCCTTTTCTCGTAATTTCGGAAAAGAAGCAGCCCTCTATGCTGGTTTGCAAGAGGCGAGTGGGGATTTTGTGACGGTCATGGATGTGGACTTGCAGGATCCGCCAGAGCTCCTGATTGAGATGAAGGCCATGCTGGACTCGAATCCTGAGCTGGACTGTGTGGGTACCCGTCGCACTACTCGCGAGGGAGAGCCGCCTATCCGAAGCTTTTTTGCCAATTTGTTCTATAAGCTGATTAACAAGATTAGTCAGGTAGAGATGGTAGATGGTGCGCGTGACTTTCGACTGATGCGCCGCCAAATGGTAGAAGCCATTCTGGAGGTTTCAGAGTACAATCGCTTCTCCAAGGGAATTTTTGCCTGGGTGGGATTCAATACCGAGTACTTAGAATACAAAAATGTTGAACGAGTAGCTGGTAAGACCTCTTGGAATTTCTGGTCCCTATTCAACTATTCTTTGGAAGGCATCGTCAATTTCTCTGATGCGCCGCTCAACATCGCCTTTTTAGGAGGTATCCTGTCTTGGATTTTAGCCTTCATCCTGATGGCAGTGATTATTATTCGCACCTTGGTTTTTGGTGATCCGACATCTGGTTGGCCGTCTCTTATGACTGTCATTCTCCTTATCGGCGGCTTCCAGCTGCTGACCATCGGCATACTGGGTAAATACATTGGTAAAATCTTTATGGAAACCAAGCATCGGCCGATTTATGTGATTAAGGAGAAAAGTAAATGATTTTCCAGAAACGTTTTTCTGATTTTAAAAACTATCTTCTTTTAAATAAATCGTCTGCCCTAGTTATTTTTATTATTTATTCAGTAGTCAATATTAATATCGGTTTAGCTGAGTATCCCTATATTGATGATATTGGAAGACAATTACAAGGCTATTCAAAATTCTCTGAACATTATTCAAGATATTTAAGTGAGTATTCTGCTCGTTTAATACAAGGTGGGGATCATCTGACAGAACTAGGCTTGACTTCAAATATTCTGTCAGCTTGTTTTTTAACTTTTGCGAGCTTAATTTTATTATTTGTTTTATATCCCAATAAAAAGATTTCTTTTATAACAGCATCTGTTTCAACTATTATAGGGATTAATCCGTGGTTTTTAGAGCCATTAAGTTTTAGGTTTGACAATCCTTTTATGACTTTAAGTATATTAGTTTCCATCATTCCATTTATTTTCTGGGATAATAAAAAAATATTTGGAGTTATGTCAGTTGTTGGTATATTCTTAATGTGCAATTCATACCAAGCTTCTTCAGGAGTGTACATTATTGTAACCATGACACTAATATTTTTAGAATTATTGCAAGGAAGTTATTTTAAAGAAAAAATTCCTAAAATTTTCATCTCAATGTTGTCATATGTAATTGGTTTGCTTTTATATCGTATACAAATTTTTATAAAGCCACCAATTTTTGCTGATCAAGCTGATATTCCAAAGGGATTAGAGATGATTAAAATAATTGGGGTGAATGCTACAGGTTATTTGAACAATATATTTTTTCAAAGTTCAACTATCTGGGTTTTATTAACAATAATTGCTATATTTCTCTTAACTATCAGTGTGATTCGCTTATCCAGAACCAAATTCCTTTTAAACTTTATTTACATGCTGATTTGGCTAAGTTTAGGAAGTGTATTTAGCTATGGAACCTATTTGATTTTGTCTAATCCTTATTATCTTATGAGACCAAGATATGAATATGGTTTCGGAATTTTTTTAGCGATTATCTTAATTGTTAACTTAGAGTGCGTTGAAAAGAGTAAAATTCTACGTAGAGGGAAGTCCTTCGTTTCGGGATTATTAGTTTTTTATTTCTTATCTTTCTCTTTTACTTATGTGAGCAGTTTAAAACAACAAAATGAAATGTTCAAAGCGCAGAGCATATTGCTAGCTTCCTCTCTAAACAAGTACATTACACCCGAAAAAACAGTTATTAATGTGAATCGCTTTCTTTCTGATTCGCCAGTATTTAGCAATACAGCTTCTGTTTATCCAATGTTAAAAAGTTTGATTATGCCAAATACGAATGTTTCTTGGGATATGACATTGAGATTTAATAGCATAACGAACTTAAACGTCGATTTCAAATTAATCGATATTGCTAATATAGATTTTAGTAGTGAAAACTATACATTACTTGAAGAAACAAAGTTATATAATATTTATCTTGAAAATAATGAATTATTTGTTATCATGAAGTAGAATCTTTCTAAGAGAGAAATAAAGAAAAGATTCATTTTAATATGATTATGCATTGTTAAAGTTTATACTGTCAATTTGAAATGATGCTAAGTTTTCTGATTATCACTTACATAATGTTGCATCATTTATATATGGAGTGTAAAAAGTATGAGATTTTTTTCCTAAAAATGACTAGAGGTATGATTCGACCAAGCAGATTTTTTCTGCTTTTTTTGTTATAATAAACTCATTGAATGTTTATGATGTGAAAGGAAAGACAAATGATTTTAATTACAGGTGCGAATGGACAGCTAGGTACAGAGCTTCGCTATCTTTTGGATGAGCGCAATGAGGAGTATGTGGCTGTTGATGTGGCAGAAATGGATATTACTAATGCCCAAATGGTGGACAAGGTCTTTGCGGAAGTCAAGCCAAGCTTGGTTTATCACTGCGCAGCCTATACCGCAGTTGATGCGGCTGAGGACGAAGGAAAAGAGCTGGACTATGCCATCAATGTGACCGGTACCGAAAATGTGGCAAAAGCAGCTGAAGCACACGGAGCAACTTTGGTCTACATCTCAACAGACTATGTCTTTGACGGACAAAAGCCTGTCGGTGAGGAGTGGGAAGTAGATGATCGGCCAGATCCGCAGACTGAGTATGGCCGTACCAAGCGCATGGGCGAGGAGCTGGTTGAGAAATATTCCAGCCGTTTCTATATAATCCGTACTGCCTGGGTCTTTGGTAACTACGGTAAAAACTTTGTCTTTACCATGCAAAATCTTGCCAAGACGCACAAAACTCTGACTGTAGTCAATGACCAACATGGCCGTCCGACTTGGACTCGTACGCTGGCTGAATTTATGACTCATCTGGCTGAAAATCAAAAGGAATTTGGTTATTACCATCTGTCTAATGATGCGGCTGAGGACACCACTTGGTATGACTTTGCAGTGGAAATTCTCAAAGATACTGATGTGGAAGTCCAGCCGGTTGATTCCAGCAAGTTCCCAGCTAAGGCTAAGCGGCCTTTCAACTCAACTATGAGCCTGACCAAGGCCAAGGCTACAGGCTTTGTCATTCCGACTTGGCAGGATGCCTTAAAAGAGTTTTACAAGCAAGAGAAGAAACAGTAATTTTCTTTGAAGTTTATAATAGCGACAGAACTTAGTCTTAGACTAGGTTCTGTTTTTTCTTATAGCAGACTGAAGAAGTGATTTTGAGGTGCGTGCTCTGGTGGAGAAAGAGCTGGCTTGAAGATGTGGGTGGGAAATGATAATGAGAAGAATTTTCCACAGATCTTATCCCCTTAAAATAAAGATGTTTCAATTTGATGAAATTCTGTGGATAACCTTTATTATTTCATTCAACTGTGTTACAATGTTACTATAAATAAAATAGAAGAGGTGTGTGAATATGTCACGTAAACCATTTATTGCTGGTAACTGGAAAATGAACAAAAATCCTGAAGAGGCAAAGGCTTTTGTAGAAGCGGTTGCTGCTAAGCTGCCTTCTTCAGATTTAGTAGAAGCTGGTATCGCTGCTCCAGCACTTGATTTGACAACTGTTTTGGCAGCAGCTAAAGGAAGCAATCTTAAGGTTGCAGCGCAAAATGCTTACTTTGAAGATGCAGGTGCCTTCACTGGTGAAAACAGCCCTAAAGTTCTTGCAGAAGTTGGAGTTGACTACATCGTTATCGGTCACTCAGAACGTCGTGATTATTTCCATGAAACAGACCAAGACATCAACAAAAAAGCGCACGCTATCTTCCGCAATGGTTTGGTGCCAATCATCTGCTGTGGTGAGTCGCTTGAAACTTACGAAGCTGGCAAAGCGGTAGATTTCGTTGGTGCTCAAGTATCAGCTGCTTTGAAAGACTTGACAGCTGAGCAAGTTGCATCATTGGTTATCGCTTATGAGCCAATCTGGGCTATTGGTACTGGTAAATCAGCAACTCAAGACGACGCTCAAAAAATGTGTAAAGCAGTTCGTGATGTTGTCGCAGCTGACTTTGGTCAAGAAGTAGCAGACAAGGTTCGTGTTCAGTACGGTGGTTCTGTAAAACCTGAAAATGTTGCGTCTTACATGGCTTGTCCAGATGTTGACGGTGCTCTTGTTGGTGGTGCATCACTTGAAGCTGAAAGCTTCTTGGCATTGCTTGATTTTGTAAAATAAAAAATGTTGAAAAAAGACTTGTCCTCCCAAAGGTGACAAGTTTTTTAAAAGTTGGAGAGAAAAGTTGAAATCGAAAGAATTAGTTTATTTAGCGAGTACGGCTATTTTGTTGGCAGCGACTGCCAATGTTGCAAAAGCCGAGGAACATACTGTCGCTGAGTCAGGAGTTTTAAAAACAGAAAGGTCTGTTAGTTCCCAGAATCAGACAGTGAATGCGGCCGCATCACAAACGTCTAATCAGCTGACTGTAGCAGTATCATCTGTAGAACAGTCAGTTCAAGCTGTTAAGCAAGAGGAGGAAGCAACGAACGCTACAGGAACAGCTATTGAGTCTGGAGGAGCAGCTCAATCAGTTCCTGTAGAAACTCAGGTAGCTTCTGCTAAGCCAGAAGGGCAAAGTCAGCCAGATGCAAATGCTTCTAATCAGAATGAAACTGCAGCTGATCAGTCAGCAAAAGCAAGTTCTTCTGTTGCAGATTCTGCTATTGCCTCAGAGCCCAAGGCTAGTCCTGCAGTAGCATCAGCACCAAAAGCTAGTAGTGCTGGAAAAACTGTATTTTATAATGCGGGGTCAAAGGCTCAGGCAGCCCGCGGGAATTCCCAAGCGGAGATTAAAGGCACATCCTTTGTAGATGTCAGCAGCCACAATGGCCATATCAGCGTAGACGACTATCGTAAATTAGCCCAGCAAGGGGTTGGCGGTGTCGTTGTCAAACTGACTGAAGGAACCCATTACACCAATCCATTTGCTGAGTCTCAAGTGAGAAATGCACAGGGAGCTGGTTTACAAGTATCGACCTATGCCTTCTCGCACTATACTAACGATGAAGAAGCGAGAGCAGAAGCTCGTTATTACGCTGCCTTTGCTAATAGACTAGGTTTGCCTAAAAACACAGTCATGGTCAACGACATGGAAGATCCCAAAATGCAAAATGGGATTAACCAGCATACCCAGGCTTGGGCGGATGAGATGCGCAGACTGGGTTATTCCAACCTGATGTATTATACCAGTGCCAGCTGGCTGGATCAAAATAATCTTCGCAGCAAGGGACCGGTTAATACATCGCAATTTGGCTATAGCAACTTCTGGGTGGCCCAGTATCCGTCTTCTAATTTAAATCTTGATGGAGCTAAATCTCTCAAATACAACAGTGGCGCTGGAGCATGGCAGTTTACAGCTCAGGCTCAGCTGTTAGCTGGCAAACATGTATTTGACCATAGCGTTGACTACTCTGGAAGATTTACCCAGCAGTCCGCTCTTGCTAAGCAGCCTTTAAAGGGTAACATCAGTATTCAGAATAAGAATAATGTCAACGGAAGCTTTGATGTTGTGATTTCAAATGTTTCTGCTCCTTATGGAGTGTCTGTTGTTAGTGTTCCGGTGTGGTCTGAAGCTAATGGTCAAGACGATATTATCTGGTACACAGCCACTCAGCAGGCCAATGGTACTTATAAAGTTTCTGTTGATTCTAGCAGACATAAAGATTCAGTTGGAAAGTACAATGTCCATCTCTACTATGTCCGCAACGACGGTCAATTAGTCGGTGTCGGCGGTACTACGACTAATGTATCTGTCATCAAGCCACAGGGCAAAATCAGCATTCAGAATCGCAACAGCGAAACTGGTGATTTCGATATTGTTGTTTCAGGCATTTCATCTCCGGGCGGTCTTAAGACTGTCTCTCTGCCGACTTGGTCAGAGGCCAACGGCCAAGATGACATCAAATGGTATACTGCTGAACCTCAGGCTGACGGCACCTATCGTAAGCGAGTACGCATAAGCGACCACAATAATGTGCAGGGCGAGTACAATGTCCATCTCTATTATGTCCAAAATGATGGTCGCTTGGTTGGTGTAAGCGGTACTAAAACGACCGTTTCTCTTGGCAAGCCTAAGGGCACCATCAGTATTCAAAATCGAAATAAAGAAACCGGCGATTTTGATATTGTAGTTTCAGGTATTTCATCTCCGGGCGGTCTGAAGGAAGTTTCCCTGCCAACTTGGTCTGAGGCAAACGGCCAAGATGATATCAAGTGGTACAACGCTGAGCGTCAAGCTGATGGCACCTATCGTAAGCGTGTCCGTCTGAGCGATCACAAAAATGTTGAGGGTGAGTACAATGTGCATCTCTACTATGTGCAAAATGATGGCAGCTTGGTAGGTGTAAATGGCACTAAAACGACTATTTCTATAGAAAAACCAAAAGTTCAAGGCAAAATCAGTATTCAGAATCGCAACAGCGAAACTGGCGATTTTGATATTGTGGTTTCAGATATCGTATCGCCAGGCGGTCTGAAGGAAGTTTCCCTACCAACTTGGTCAGAGGCCAATGGCCAAGATGATATCAAGTGGTACAATGCTGAGCGTCAGGCTGACGGTACTTATCGGAAACGAGTTCGACTGAGCGATCATAACAATGTCCAAGGCGAATATAATGTGCATCTCTACTATGTGCAAAATGATGGCAAGTTAGTAGGAGCAGGCGGTATCAAGACCAACGTTTCTATCAGCAAGCCGCAGGGCAAAATCAGCATCCAGAATCGCAACAGCGAAACCGGCGATTTTGATATTGTAGTTTCAGGTATCGTATCTCCAGGCGGTCTTAAGAATGTTTCCTTGCCAACCTGGTCTGAAGCCAACGGCCAAGATGATATCAAGTGGTACAACGCAGAACGTCAGCCGGATGGTACCTATCGTAAGCGAGTCCGTGTGAGTGATCACAAAAATGTTGAGGGCGAGTACAATATTCATCTCTACTATGTGCAAAATGATGGCAATCTGGTTGGTGCTGGTGGCGTCAAGACTAATGTTTCTCTAGGCAAGCCAAAGGGCAACATAAGTATTCAAAATAAGAATAATGTCAACGGCAGTTTTGATGTTGTGATTTCGAACGTTTCTGCCCCTTATGAAGTGTCTGCTGTCAGTGTTCCGGTTTGGTCTGAAGCTAATGGTCAAGACGATATTATCTGGTATACAGCTACTCAGCAGGCTAATGGTACCTATAAAGTTACTGTTGAATCTAGTAAACATAAAGACTCGGTTGGTAAGTATCATATCCATCTTTACTATGTCCGTAACGACGGGCAGTTAGTCGGTGTTGGCGGTACTACAACCAATGTGTCTGCAGTTAAACCACAGGGCAAAATCAGTATCCAGAATCGTAACAGCGAAAATGGCGATTTTGATATTGTGGTTTCAGATATTGTATCGCCAGGCGGTCTCAAGAATGTTTCCCTGCCAACCTGGTCAGAAGCCAATGGTCAGGATGATATCAAATGGTACAACGCGGAACGTCAGCCGGATGGTACCTATCGTAAGCGAGTTCGTGCGAGCGACCATAACAACGTTCAGGGCGAATATAATGTGCATCTCTACTATGTGCAAAATGATGGCAGGCTGGTAGGAGCAGGTGGCATCAAGACCAACGTTTCCATCAGTAAGCCGCAAGGTAAAATCAGTATTCAAAATAAGAACAACGATACTGGAGAGTTTGACATTGTAGTATCAGGCATTGTGGCACCAGAAGGTCTCAAGACAGTTTACCTGCCGACTTGGTCAGAAGCGAATGGTCAAGATGATATCCAATGGTACACAGCGGATCGTCAGGCTGATGGCACTTATCGTAAGCATGTATATGCGCGTGACCATAAGAATAATGCAGGCGAATACAATGTTCACTTGTATTACTTAAATAATCAAAATCAGCTGCAAGGAGCTGGCGGAGAAAAGACCTCTATCTCTATAAACCGTCCTCAGGCAGCTAGTCAGCGAGACCGTGTTCTTGCGGCGGCAGCTGCTATGGTAGGTGTCAGGGGAGGCAGTGCTGAGCATCAGCGCTTGGTCAACGATTATAATAGTGTCAGACCGCTGCCAGTTGGTTATGCTGTGAAAAACACAGATGACTGGTGCGACATTTTCACGACGGTTATTTTCCAAAGAGAAGGCTTGAGCGATCTTATCGGCCGTGAGTGTGGTGTAGAGCGCCATATTCATATTTTCCAAAGACTAGGTATCTGGAATGAAGATGGTAATTCGACTCCTAGCGCAGGCGATATCATCACCTTTAACTGGGACAAAGATACCCAGCAAAACGATGGCTGGGCTGATCATATCGGTATTGTCGAAAAAGTTGAAAATGGCATCATTCACACGATTGAAGGCAACAGCAATAACGTAGTTAAACGCAATACTTACCGCATCGGTCATGGAAATATCCGTGGTTTTGCGACACCGCGTTATAGATAAACATACAAAAAAACCAAGGGAAACCTTGGTTTTTTAACGTCTTAGAATTTTCTTTATGAGCTGAAGCAGCTTAAACTTGAGAGGGTTAGGGTAGTAGCGGAAAGTTCCCATTTTTCGAACGATGAAGCCGTTGAAGTTTTGTTTGAAGCGCAGAACACCGTCAGAACCGTCGAAAATTCCCATAATGCCGAGGAAATTATAAAATGGAATGCCTCTCTTGATACTTTCGGTCATAACGTATTCCTGCAGCAGGGCAGGGGCGTAGAATTTGTTAAACTCAGGATAGGAGCCGCTGAAAAGATAGGTTGCTTCCTGAGGAGTATAGATAAAGAGGCTGGCAGCCAGGACTTGGTCTTGGTCGCCGTACTTGTCAATCAGTTCTTGGGCTTCTGCTTTGCGGGTTTCAAAGCTATCAAACTGGCTGGAAAGTTCTCGCAGCTGATTTTGTTTCTTTTCAGATTGAGGATTTTTTTCCAAGTCAGCCTGCAGTTTCTGGATTTTTTGGCCCAGTTTCTCTTGGTCTTTTTGTAAGTTCTGAAGATAGTCCTTGAGGTTGAGACTGGCTGTCATAAAGTCCGCCTGCTGACCAAAGCTATCATAAAAATCTTGATAGTAGTCTAGTGGCTTGTCATCATATTCCCGCCGGTCAGAAGTAGCAGCTGTGATGTCTTTGAAAACGCTGAGTTGGTCACGTTCTAGCCTTTTTAGCTTGATGCCAAAGGTATTCGCTTTTTTGACGGTCGCCTTGCCGTTTTTACTGAAGGACTTGAGCAAGTCTTTCTCTGTCAGACCAGCTAAGTTTTTGACATAATGCCAATCAGGCTCCCCGCCTGGATAGTCTGTCTGTAGGCCGTCAAAGTCAAAGCCCAAATCAGTCAGTTGCTGGATAAGCTCGCCTTTTTCATCAGATGTGGGCTGGCCATTGCTGTCAAAGGTCTGATAAGTCTCGTAGGGCTTGATGATGAGCTCTAGAGCGCCTTCTTTTTTAGCATAAGCCTGCAAAGCTTGATAGAAGGGAGTCAGGTATTTAGCATCGGTAGAGACAGGACCGCAGTTAATTTCCATATGAAGGCCGCCAGTCATAGGCATGCTGTAGAGGACAGCTGACACCACTACCTGTCCCTGCGGGTCAGTGTAGCCGACATACTGGGTACTGAAGCCACGCTTGCTCAGCAGCTCTGCCATTTCTACGGTCTGCATGAAAGAGCGTTGGGAGCTAGCTGAGGTATGCTGGATGAATTCTTCTTGGCTGAGAAGTTTAAAGGTCATAGGCTTCCTTTCTGTTAATGCTTGCTGCGCAGTTTCTTTCTGATAGTGTAGGCCAGATTGGAGAGGTGGTAAAGAGGATTGGTTGGCAGGTTGAACTCACCAGCGAATTCCTCAATGGTTGGATTGAACTTGGATTTAAAGCTGTAGAGACCGCCCTTGAGATCGTTTTCGATTCCACCCATATTTTGCCAATCTGCTCCGCGCTCAAAAGCATGTTTGGCCGTTTCGTACCAAGTGATGATGGCAGGCTGATAACGACGGTATTCCTCGTCCATTCCGGCATAGATATTTTCAGAGGTTTTGCCATATTCTAAGACCAGTGTGCCAGAAAGGGGAACGACAGCACCCCCTTGGCTGATTTTGTCCTGCAGAAAGTCAATCTCTTCTTGGAGGCGTTTCTGTTCTTGCTGGTTATTCTCAATCTTGCCAGGCTTGGTTTTCTCGGTAAATTTCTCTGCTTCCTTGAGAGTCTTGGTCAGCTGAGCCTGCAAGTCTTCCAATCGTGCCTTTAGATCAATGCTGGACAAGGTGATGTAGGAGTGCTCAGGATAAGTGTCCAAGAGTTTTTGGTAATAATCTTTGCCGCGCAGGTGGATGTTTTTTCTGTTTTCTGTCTTTTTCATCAAGGCTGAAAAGTCATCCAGTAATTCTGCTCCGCCAAATTGGATTTGGATGCCTTTGTTACGGGCTGTGCGAATAGCCTGGCGAGTACTCTTAGAAAGCAGATCCTCGCTGAAATCTTCTTTATGGATATTGGCCTGCAAGCGAGGCTGGATGGTTTCGTCCAGAGACTCAGTCCGTCCGACCCAGACAGCTCCTGCTTCCTGTAACTGTTGAATCAGCTCAACCGTCTCTGTATTGTCTTGCAATTCAGCACCCATCTTGCTTTCTGCCAGAAAGAGGCTAGGGTCAAACTTGATAAAGAGCGCTTTTTTCTCCTTGGCAAATTTCTTGAGCGACGCCAAAACAAAGTTCAGCAGCTCCTTGTCACCATAGTCCATTATGGGACCGCGCGGAATATAAAGCATGGTCATCCCCAAGGGCAGTGGTTTAATCAGGACACTGGCTGCAGCAACCAAGTGGTCGTCTTTATAGAAGCCCAAGCGCTCATTGGCCCAGTTATCCTTGATCTGAGCCCAGGCTGAACTCTGCAGGAGATTGGCCTGTGGATGGGCTGTGACAAAATCGTCGTGTTCCTGAGCTGAAATTCCAAATTTGTAACTAAACATTATTTTAAAACCCACTCTCTAATGGCGTGTGCTACGCCGGATTCGTCATTCGATTTGGTGATATATTTGGCGATTTTCTTGAGTTCTTCCTTACCGTTTTCCATGACAACAGGAGAGCCAACAGCTTCTAGCATGGCACGGTCGTTTTCTTCATCACCGATAGCCATGGTCTGCTCCTTGCTCAAGCCCAGTTTTTCAGCTAGATGGAGGACAGCAGCACCTTTATTGACAGTCTTTTTGACAATTTCCAGATAAAAAGGAGCTGACTTAACTAGTGTATATTTTTCGGCTAATTCCGGTGGCAGCTTAGCAATGGCCGCATCCAGAATGTCCGGTTCATCAATATACATGCACTTGACGATTTCTTTATTGGCCATTTCTTCAGGAGTGCGGTAGAAGATAGGCATGCTGACCAGATTGGACTCATAAACAGTGTACTTGCCGATGTTGCGATTGGCTGTATAAATGCCGTCCTTGGTGATGGCATGCATGTGGACACCTAATTTTCGCCCGAGCAGTTCGATATCCAGATAGTCGTCATAGGTCAGTGTTTCTTTGATTAATTCTTGACCTGTAACAGTATCCTGCACCAGTCCGCCGTTGAAGGTAACGACATAGTTGTCTGGCTGATTAAGCTCTAGCTCCTCGAGAAGCTTTTGAACTCCTGCAATAGGACGGCCGGTTGCAATGACGATTTTGACACCAGCAGCCTTGGCATCCTGAACAGCGCTGAAGACTTCAGGAGTGATTTCTTTTTGGTTATTTAAAAGGGTGCCGTCAATGTCGACGGCAACTAATTTGATAGACATATTATTCTCCGTAGGTAAATTGGTCGTTTTTGATATAGTGCATAAAGGTCTGGTTTTTTTCGCTGAATAGTCCGGTCTCTGCCAGCATTTCCTTGGGGAAGTAGAAGCGATTATCGCCCTGTCTGGTCCCGGCTAGCGAATGAACGATAGGAGATAGGCTGGACAGTTCTGCTAAGCTACCATCTTTTTGCAGAATTTCTATCTGAGTCCGGGGTTTTTCAACGTCAGGCCGGTAGAAATCGTAAGGTAAATCAAAATTACGATGGATAGCAGTATAGTAATCAGGGTCAAAACCAACCTGTCCAACTAGGTCTCGCATGATATCCAAATGCGCTTCGTTTTCCTGAGAGAAGACGATAGACTTAAAGACCTTGCGGTTGATAAAACGCTGAGCCAAGTCTGATAAAATTTTGTCTGGACTAGTCATCCAAACTTGGAAATAGGTATTCATAACACCATCATCCAAGGCCAGATAATCCTGCAGGGTCACTCTGTTTTCAAAGAATGGAATGAGATTGGGCGATGACAGCGCAAAATAATCTTTCTGGGCCGGATAGAGGAACTTAGCTCGCTTGAGCAGATTTTGCAGCAGAACTTCCATAGCTCGACTGGCCGGGTGGAAATAAACCTGCATGTACATCTGGTAGCGGCTGACTACGTAGTCTTCTACCGCATGCATTCCATTGCGCTTGAAAGCAATGCCGTTTTCTACCGGACAAATCACTCGTAAAATTCTGGTTAAGTCAAATTGTCCATAGGAAGCACCAGTAAAGAAGGAATCGCGTAAGAGATAATCCATCCGGTCCACATCGATTTGGCTGGAAATCAGCTGGACCACCTGCTTATTGGGATAGGTATGGTTGATGACGCTAGCTACCTTTTCTGGGAAATCCGGCGAAACCTGCACCAGGACCTGATGAATCTCTGTTTCAGGACTAGTGATGATTTGCCGCGTAATGTCCTCGTGATTAGTGTCAAAAAGACGCTCGAAAGTGTGTGAATAAGCTCCGTGTCCCAAGTCATGCAGGAGAGCAGCTGTCATGGTCAGCAGGCTTTCGTGGCTGTCCCAGTTGGCTTGGTATTTTTCATTGAAAATCTTAGTGATGCGCCGGGCAATCTCATAAGCTCCCAGACAATGCGAAAAACGGCTGTGCTCCCCGCCGTGGAAAGTATAGCCAGAAGTACCCAGCTGTTTGATGCGGCGCAGTCGTTGAAATTCTTTAGTATTGATTAAATCATAGATAACCTGATGGTCCACATGAACATAGTTATGAACCGGGTCCCGAAATACTTTTTCAATCATGCTACCATTATACCATAAATCATAGTAGGAAAAAAATCAAAGCTGCGACTGAAAGAAGAGCAATTTTGTCCTTTTTTTGATAAAATAGGGAAAGAAAAACAGAAATGAGATGAAGATGCAAATCAGAATAAAAAATCACATCCAGCTGGACGGGCATACCGAGCTAATCGATCAGGTCTACGATACGGACTGGACGCAAAAAGGAGATTATCATTATCTGCTATACAAGAATGAAGAAGGAGAGAAAGTAGTTCTGAAGTTTCACGATAAAGAGCTGGTTATGACGCGCTTTTCTAAGCCTAAGTCCATCATGCGTTTCATCAGTCAAGGGCAGGCGCTGGTTGGCATCCATACACCTGTGGGCTTGCAGCAGTTTGTGACTGATACTCCTTTCTATAAGGTTGATTTTACCAAGCAGGTTCTGCAACTTCATTATCAGCTGAAAACAGTTGATGAAGAGCAGATTTTTGCCAGCTATGAAATGGAGATTAGCTGGGGTTAGCGGGTATTCGTCGAGAAAGCTCTTGAAAATCAGAATGTTTCCCCTTGCAAAAGCTTGAAAATTTGGTATAATAGTTTCTAACTCAAGGGAGTAGCTAACGGAATAACCGTTACAAGGTCGTCAATACGAAAGAAATTTCCGGCCTTGTATGAAATAGCGAGACTTGTTAATAAACAGGTCTCTTTTTTGTTTCTGACTTTTTGGATATGACTGATGCGGCTCAAGATGATGAGTCCTAGTGGTCAGAAAACTTCAGAAATAAAAGAGGCCAAGAGGAGGAATACATTGTCAAAAGAACAAAAGCGCCAAGCTTTTTACACCCAGAGTCCTGAGGAAATTTTCAAAACTTTGGACGCTTCAGAGCAAGGTTTGTCCAGTCAAGAAGCCGCCAAGCGTTTAGCTGATTATGGCCGCAATGAACTGGATGAAGGGGAGAAAAAATCTCTCTTAATGAAGTTTTTGGAGCAGTTTAAGGATTTGATGATTATCATCTTGTTGGTAGCAGCGGTCTTGTCTGTTGTCACATCAGGTGGTGAAGATATCGCTGATGCTTTAATCATCTTAGCTGTAGTAATCATCAATGCCATCTTCGGTGTCTATCAGGAAGGCAAGGCTGAAGAAGCGATTGCGGCTCTCAAATCGATGTCCAGCCCAGCTGCGCGTGTCCTGCGTGATGGCCATGTCACAGAAGTAGATTCTAAGGAGTTGGTACCTGGCGATATTGTTAGACTGGAAGCCGGTGATGTTGTCCCAGCAGATATGCGGCTTTTGGAAGCTAATTCACTGAAAATCGAAGAAGCGGCTCTGACAGGTGAGTCTGTGCCGGTTGAGAAAGATTTGACAGTTGAAGTGGCTGCAGATGCTGGTATTGGAGACCGTGTGAATATGGCCTTCCAAAACTCAAATGTGACCTATGGTCGTGGGGTTGGACTCGTTGTCAATACAGGGATGTATACGGAAGTAGGCCACATCGCAGGTATGTTGCAGGATGCGGATGAAACGGACACACCCCTCAAGCAAAATCTTAATAGTCTGTCTAAGGTTCTGACCTATGCTATCTTGGTGATTGCTGCAGTGACTTTTGTAGTCGGTGTCTTCATTCAAGGGAAAAATCCACTGGATGAGCTGATGACCTCTGTAGCCTTGGCGGTTGCCGCTATTCCAGAAGGTCTGCCTGCTATCGTTACCATCGTGCTGGCTTTGGGAACTCAGGTTCTGGCTAAGCGGAATTCGATTGTCCGTAAGCTTCCAGCTGTTGAGACTTTGGGATCAACTGAGATTATCGCTTCAGATAAGACTGGTACCCTGACCATGAATAAGATGACGGTCGAAAAAGTCTTTTATGACGGAGTCCTGAATGAAGCTGGACAAGATATTGAACTTGGCTTGGAGCTGCCTCTCTTACGTTCAGTTGTCTTAGCCAATGATACTAAGATTGACCAAGAAGGAAAACTGATTGGTGACCCAACAGAAACAGCCTTTATCCAATATGCTCTGGACAAGGGCTATGATGTAAAGGCCTTTTTAGAGAAATATCCTCGAGTAGCTGAGCTGCCCTTTGATTCAGATCGTAAGCTCATGTCTACCGTCCATCCATTGCCAGATGGGAAATTCCTTGTGGCAGTAAAGGGAGCACCTGATCAACTCTTGAAACGCTGTGTTGCCCGTGATAAGGCTGGAGATGTTGCAGCGATTGATGACGCTACTTCACAGCTGATTAAGTCGAACAACTCAGACATGGCTCACCAAGCTCTGCGCGTGCTGGCTGGTGCCTACAAGATTATTGATGCAGTTCCGACTGACTTGACATCTGAAAATCTAGAAAACGATTTAATCTTTACTGGTTTAATCGGTATGATTGACCCAGAACGTGCAGAAGCAGCAGAAGCTGTTCATGTAGCCAAGGAAGCCGGTATTCGTCCGATTATGATTACCGGTGACCATCAGGATACAGCTGAAGCTATCGCTAAGCGCTTGGGTATCATCGAAGAAGGAGATACTGAAGACCATGTCCTGACTGGTGCTGAGCTCAATGAGCTTTCTGATGCAGAATTCGAAAAGGTTGTTGGCCAATACTCTGTCTATGCCCGAGTTTCGCCTGAGCATAAGGTTCGGATTGTCAAAGCGTGGCAAAACCAAGGTAAGGTCGTAGCCATGACAGGTGATGGTGTCAATGACGCACCAGCTCTGAAGACAGCTGATATCGGTATTGGTATGGGCATTACCGGTACAGAAGTATCTAAGGGTGCCTCTGACATGATTCTGGCAGATGATAACTTTGCGACCATCATTGTAGCCGTGGAAGAAGGACGCAAGGTCTTCTCTAATATTCAAAAGACCATCCAGTATCTCCTTTCAGCTAATACAGCTGAGGTACTGACTATTTTCTTGGCAACCCTCTTTGGCTGGGATGTGCTGCAGCCAGTTCATCTGCTTTGGATTAACCTAGTAACGGATACCTTCCCTGCTATTGCTCTGGGAGTTGAACCAGCTGAGCCAGGTGTCATGAGTCATAAGCCTCGCGGCCGTAAGTCTAGCTTCTTCTCAGGTGGAGTGATGAGCTCTATCATCTATCAGGGTGTCCTGCAAGGGGCTTTGGTTCTGTCAGTCTATGGCTATGCTATTTCGAATCCAGTTCATCTTGGTAATCAAACTGCTATCCATGCGGATGCTCTGACAATGGCCTTTGCAACGCTTGGCCTCATCCAGCTCTTCCATGCTTACAATGTAAAATCTGTTTATCAATCTATCTTTACAGTTGGACCATTCAAGTCTAAGACCTTTAACTGGTCTATCCTGGTTTCTTTCATCCTATTGATTTCGACCATTGTCATTGATCCACTGGAAAAGATTTTCCATGTGACCAAGCTAGACTTGTCACAATGGACAGTTGTTCTGATTGGCAGCTTTGCCATGATTGTCATTGTTGAAATTGTTAAGTTCATCCAACGTAAATTAGGTATGGATAAAAATGCTATTTAAGAGCAAAAAGTCATCTGCGGATGGCTTTTTTTATAGCAACCAGGACTTCATTGCTTTTTCCAATTTTCGCTCCTGTTTATTAGAAGTCTATGTACAGTTGGACAGCAAAAAGCAGCTCTCAGATGAGCTGAGAACTGCTATTCAACATTTCCGTTACTGAACTTCAATCACCGTTAAAGCATCTCGCAGTTCAGCTGCCAGGTGTTTTTTCTTATAGTCTCGAAATTCGACTAAATCTTTAACAGCATTATAACGCTTATGCAGGCGGTACATCTGGGGGATCTTATACTGAGGAAAGTCATTAAAAAAGTTCCGAGTCAGTTCCCATTCACGGATGTAGCCCAGAGGACGCATATGGTAGCGGACCCCTTCGATAACACGGCTTTGATGGCGGTGATGGAGATGACCAAAAACCACCTCTTTCACCTTGTATTTGACAAAGAGCCGATGAAAAGCTTGGCTTCCTAGGAAGGCGTTGAAGCGCTGGAAATAGGGATGGTCGTATAGAAAGTCTTGATGGGGGACAAAATGCAGAGCAACAATAATGGGACCATCTAAAGTCGCCAGCAATTTTTCTAACTCTTGCAGTGTCTGAGCCGTAATACTGGGGTCGTCGAGTTGACGCTCCAATCTGCGGTCAAACCAGAAATTTGTCTTGGTTCTCAGATGCTCTTCCTTGCTTTTTTCTGGAAAAAAGCTGTAGTCATACCAGCCAGAAAAGCTGACGAGCTTGGTCTGGCCGAACTGCTGAACCTGAAAATCATGGTTTGAAATTTCTTGCTCAGAAAGTCCCAGCATATCGTGATTTCCTAGATTAAAAGAAAGGGGAATCTCTTGCTTCAAAGTTTCAATAAAGGGCAAACTAATCTTGGTCAGGTCGTTGGACAGGTCTCCAGCGATGTGTAGGTGGTCAATCCTTTCCTCTTTTAAAAGCTGGAGAAGAGCTTGCAGCTCAAAATCCCCAAACTGATTGGAGTCCAGATGGAGGTCGCTCATAAATCCGATTCTTGTCATGATTTTAGTCTAGCATATTTTTCAAAACTTGAAAATGCTTAAGCACCTATGGAGAGTCTCCCTTTTATCTGAACACATCATAAATTATTGTAATTTTGTATTTCGTTTATCCATGAATGAAGTCTAGGAAGGTTTGAAATAATTCTTCCAACCCCATGTCATTATATTACTTTTCTAACAATTAGGTGACAAGGAGTCGCTTGTCTTGCCTAGCTAGGGAAAATCCGATAAAATGTAAGCTGCTGAATGTGAGATTAGGCAAACTGTTTAATTTATGTTATAATTAAACGATATGTGAAAAGAGGTATTTATGGACATTTCAGAAATTCGTCAAAAGATTGACGCAAATCGTGAAAAATTAGCTTCTTTCAGGGGGTCTCTTTGACTTAGAAGGTCTGGAAGAAGAAATTGCCATCTTAGAAAATAAGATGACAGAACCCGACTTTTGGGATGACAACATTGCAGCCCAGAAGACATCTCAAGAGCTGAATGAACTCAAGCAAACCTATGAAAATTTCCATCAGATGACCGAGCTTTTTGATGAATCGGAAATCTTGCTTGATTTTCTGGCTGAAGATGAGTCGGTTCAGGGAGAGTTGGAAGAAAAGCTGGACGAACTCGAGAAAATGATGACCAGCTATGAAATGACCCTACTCCTATCTGAGCCTTACGACAATAACAATGCTATCCTTGAAATCCACCCAGGTTCTGGTGGTACAGAGGCCCAGGATTGGGGAGATATGCTGCTGCGTATGTATACGCGCTTTGGCAATGCCAAGGGCTTCAAAGTTGAGGTCTTGGACTATCAAGCTGGTGATGAAGCAGGCATCAAGTCAGTGACTCTTTCATTTGAAGGTCCGCACGCTTATGGTCTGCTCAAGTCAGAAATGGGAGTCCACCGTTTGGTTCGGATTTCACCATTTGACTCAGCTAAACGTCGCCATACTTCCTTTACCTCAGTAGAGGTCATGCCAGAGCTGGATGACACCATTGAGGTGGAAATTCGCGATGACGATATTAAGATGGACACTTTCCGCTCGGGAGGAGCCGGCGGGCAGAACGTCAATAAAGTTTCTACTGGTGTGCGGCTGACCCATATTCCTACAGGAATTGTGGTGCAGTCTACGGTTGACCGGACCCAGTATGGAAACCGTGATCGGGCGATGAAGATGCTGCAGGCCAAGCTTTATCAGCTAGAGCAAGAGAAACAAGCAGCCGAAGTCAATTCACTCAAGGGAGATAAGAAGGAAATTTCCTGGGGTAGCCAAATCCGCTCCTATGTCTTTACGCCTTATACCATGGTCAAAGACCATCGGACCAGTTACGAAGTAGCACAGGTGGACAAGGTTATGGACGGAGATTTGGATGGTTTCATCGACGCTTATTTGAAATGGCGTTTGAACTAGGAAATGTAAGAGATTAGAATTAGATTGAAAGGAAATTTCAATAGATGTCAATAATTGAAATGAAAGATGTTGTCAAGAAGTATGGCAACGGGACCACTGCTCTGCGTAGTGTGTCTATTAATGTAGAACCTGGGGAGTTTGCCTATATTGTTGGCCCTTCAGGAGCAGGAAAGTCAACCTTTATTCGTTTGCTTTACAGGGAGATAAAGCTGGATAAGGGAAGTCTGAAAGTAGCTGATTTTGACTTAGCTAGGATTAAAAAGCGCGATGTTCCAATGCTGCGCCGTCAGGTTGGAGTCGTATTCCAAGACTACAAACTTCTTCCTAAAAAGACAGTGTATGAGAATATTGCCTACGCCATGGAAGTTATCGGTGAGCGCCGCCGCAATATTAAAAAGCGGGTTATGGAAGTGCTGGACCTGGTTGGCCTTAAGCATAAGGTCCGCTCATTCCCTAATGAGCTTTCCGGTGGTGAGCAACAGCGGATTGCCATTGCGCGTGCGATTGCTAACAACCCTAAAGTCCTGATTGCGGATGAGCCGACAGGAAACTTGGACCCAGATAATTCTTGGGAGATTATGAACCTGCTGGAGCGGATTAACCTTCAGGGAACAACTGTCCTGATGGCAACCCACAACAGCCAGATTGTAAATACTCTGCGTCACCGCGTTATTGCTATTGAAAATGGCCGTGTGGTACGTGATGAAGCGGAAGGAGAATACGGATACGATGATTAGAAGATTTTTTCGTCATTTGATTGAGTCGCTTAAGAGTCTTACGCGGAATGGCTGGATGACTGTAGCGGCTGTCAGCTCGGTTATGATTACCTTGAGCTTAGTGGCTGTTTTTGCTTCAGTAATTTTAAATACAGCTAAGCTGGCAAATGATATTTCCAATAATGTCCGCGTCATGGTATACATGCGTAAGGATGTTTTCGATAATAGCGAAACGATTGTAAAAGAAGGTCAAACAGTTCAGAATGAGGACTACCACAAGGTTTATGATGCTCTGACTTCTATGAAAAATGTAGAGAAGGTTACTTTTTCTAGCAAGCAAGAGCAGTATAATAAGCTAACAGAGACCATGGGTAGTGAGTGGGATGTTTTTGATGAAGAAAATAATCCTCTTTACGATGCTTATATTGTTGAGACCAAGGCACCTAAGTATGTAGAATCTGTTACAAAAGATGCTCGTAAGATTGATGGTGTTTCTGAGGTTCAAAATGGTGGTACCAATACCAAAAATCTCTTTGCGTTTTCTAATTTCATCCAAACATGGGGATTGATTGGGACAGCGCTTCTGATTTTCATTGCTATCCTTCTCATTTCCAATACTATTCGGATTACCATTATTTCCCGAAGTCGCGAGATTCAAATCATGCGCTTGGTTGGTGCCAAGAATAGCTATATCCGCGGACCATTTCTGTTTGAAGGAGCATGGATTGGCTTGTTAGGAGCAACAGTTCCGTCACTTGTAGTGTATTTGACATATGGTATAGCCTACAAGACTATGAATAAGAGCTTGGTAGGTCAAGGACTTTCTATGATTGATCCAAAACTCTTTAGTCCGATTATGATAGCAGCACTCTTTGTGTTGGGAATTCTTATCGGATCATTGGGATCTATCATCTCTATGAGACGCTTCTTGAAGATTTAACAAATCATAAAAAAACAGAGTTTGAAATTCTTCAAACTCTGTTTTTGTTATATGTAATTGCTTAAATGATTACTGAGCTAAAAATGGGTTAAAGTTTTTTTCGTGTGAAATAGTGGTATCATGACCATGCCCAGGATAAACAGCGTAGTCTTTGGGGAGGACCAGAAGTTTCTCGCGAATGGATGTCAGCAATTGCTCCATGTTTCCAGTCGGCAGATCCGTTCGTCCGATGCTTTCCCGAAAGAGGGCATCGCCCGTCAAAACAAGGCAGTCATTAGGAAAGACTAGAGAGACACCTCCGATGGAGTGGCCAGGTGTTGCAAGCACATAGAAGTGAAAGCCTCCAAGATCATAGTCTGTTTCGTAGGAGAAAAACTCTTCTGCTGGTCGACAGATAATATCATCCAGATCAGCATGGCGCGCCAGACCAGATAGGTTATCTGTCGGTGTGTAGAGCCAGCTGCTTTCACTCTCAGCCACATAGACAGGTGGGGCAGCATAGTGCTCCCGGACCTTTTCTAAACTCATAATGTGGTCATAATGGGTATGGGTCAAGAGTATAGCAATCACAGGCTTGGCTAGTTCCTCTAATTTGCGCTCAATCTTTTTCCAGTCACTGCCAGGATCGACGACTAGGAGACCCTGATCGTTCTCTAAGATATAGGTGTTTTCAAAAGCAACAAGGTTGATAATTTTATGAATCTTCATCTGATTTCCTCGGAAAATGTATTCTGCTATTGAGTGTAACAGAAAAGCGGATTTTTTGCACATAATTGCTTTCTAAGCTAGGGCTGAAAATTTTCAGATGTCTCAGAATGGCTTTTATGATATAATCATAGCAGTATGACACAAAATGATTATAAGTATGCCGTTGTGGACTTGGAGGCTACAGGAACGGGCAGCAGTGCAAAGATTATCCAGATTGGCATTGTTCTGATTGAGAATGGAATCATTACCAAGACTTATGAAACAGATGTCAATCCTCATGAGGAACTGGATGAGCATATCAAAGAGCTGACAGGTTTGGATGATGAGAGGCTTGGCCGAGCACCGGAGTTTTCTCAGGTAGCAGCTGAGGTATATGAGTTGATTCAGGATGCGATTTTTGTCGCTCATAATGTCAAGTTTGACGCTAATCTACTGGCGGAGGCCCTTTTCTGGGAAGGGTTTGACTTGCTGACACCGCGTGTGGATACGGTGGAGTTGGCTCAGGTCTTTTACCCGACCTTTGATAAATATTCCTTGGGCAATCTCTGTAATTTGCTGGATATTTCTTTGGAAAACGCCCACACTGCTCTGGCAGATGCTCAAGCAACGGCTCAGCTATTTTTAAAAATACAAGACAAAATCAAGAGCCTGCCCAAGGTCTTGGTTGAGAAAATGTTAATGTTGGCGGACAGCATTATCTATGAGTCGCGCCTGGCTATCGAGGAAGTTTATCAGACAATGCCGGATCAGCAAGATAAGGAACTGCAATCCTGCCATGGTATTTTCTTGCGATGTCCCCAAAAGCTGACTTCGGAAAAGAAACTGTCGCAGGATTTCCTCACCAATCTATACCTGCTGGGCTTAGAAGATCGGCCTGAACAGCTCAAGTTTGCTCGTTTTATGGAGGAAGCTCTGAACCAGCAGGAGGCTAGTTTTTTAGAGGCGCAGACAGGCTTGGGCAAGACCTTTGGCTATTTGCTGCCTATTCTGTCTAGAGGTCAAGAAAAAGTACTAGTGACGGTTCCGACTAAGATCCTGCAGGATCAGCTGCTGCAAAAAGAAGGACGATTGTTGGAGGAAGTATTTGGTATTTCCTTTCACAGTCTCAAGAGTCCGGAGAATTATCTCAAGCTGGACCATTTCTATCAGACATTGGATAGGGAATATGACAACCGTCTGATTAATCGTTGCAAGTTGCAACTCTTGGTCTGGCTGACAGAAACCAAAACAGGTGATTTGAACGAAATCGGACAGGCCCATCGTTTCTCAAGCTACTTCAATGAAATCCGTCATGACGGTAAGCTAAGCAAGCATTCTCTCTTTTACGAGGAAGATTTTTGGCGGCTGGGACAGGTCAGGTCAGCTACTAGTCGAGTTGTGATTACCAATCATGCCTACCTGCTGACGCGTTTAGAGGATGACCAGTCTTTGCTGGACAATCGCATTCTGGTAGTTGATGAAGCTCAGAAGATGTTTTTCGCCTTGGAAAGCTTCTCTCAAGCCAGTATAAATCTGATTAAAACGCTGCAGCAGATAAATCATCTCCTTCAGGAAGAAGGGGAACTTCTGCAGCAACGGCTTTTGCAAAGCATTCAGTTTGAGCTGGCTGATGCCGCAGAGAAGCATCGCAAGAAAGCATCTGAGTTAAGTCCGGAAAAGATTGCCCGGCTGCTTCAGGATGTGTCCGAGTTAAAGACTAGTGCACTGCCTGAGCTACAGCACTTGTTCAGTGGCAAATACCAGTATTATTGGTTGGTTGATGAAGTTTTGGCAGATCATCGCTTGATGACTCTGCATGCCGGCCGTTCAGAATTGCTGCATTTTACAGACTTTTTGCCTGAAAGGGCCAAGGTTATCTTGGTTTCGTCTACTCTGGAAATCAGCTCTAAGGTCAATTTGGCGCAGTTACTAGGCTTTGAAAGTTATCACTTTTACAAGCTGAAAAGCAAGAAGAAGCCACTGCAGAAGCTCTTTTTAAATGAGAGTTTTCCAGCAGTAGTGGATTTGTCAACTGAGGATTTTGCCCAACAGATTGTTGCTTTCCTGCAAGAAGTGGCAAAACTTGGTCTGCCTATCGTCGTCCTCTTCACTTCTAAAGACTTGCTTTTGGCTGTTTCGGACTTGCTGGCTCTGCCGCATTTGGCCCAATATAAAAATGGCGATGCCAGCAATATCAAGCGGCGTTTTGATAGAGGAGAGGCAGGTATTCTTTTAGGATCTGGCAGCTTCTGGGAGGGGGCGGATTTTGCTGAGCAAGAACAGATTATTCAGCTGATTACTCGGATTCCATTTGACAATCCCAAGGATTTTTTTGTACAGAAGATTAATAGCCGCCTGAAAGCGGAAGGTAAAAATGCCTTTTATGATTATCAACTGCCTCTTGCCATCTTACGGCTTAAGCAGGCCATTGGCCGGACCCGGCGCAATGAACATCAGAAGTCAGCTGTTATTCTTTTGGACAATCGAATCTCTAGTAAACGCTATGGCAAGCAGATTCAGCATCATCTGTCACAATTGGCTTCTTTGGATATTCTGCTGGAGGCAGCTATGATGCAGGAATTACAAGACTCTTTTGACTGAAACTATTTAAAATCAGCTGAGTTTTATCGGCTGATTTTTTAGGTTCATTCAGATTTTTGGGACAAAATTTGTTATAATGAGAGGCATAGGAAAGAAGGGGTGTTCGTGAAAAAAAATTTACCAGGAGTTCTCTTATCATTTGGCATAGCAGCTGTTTCTATCTTTTTAGGCGGTCTGTTTCCCTTGATAGGCTCTAGCGTATTGGCTATTGTTTTTGGGATTGTGTTAAACAACAGCATAAAGCTACCTGCTGCTTTTAAGGAAGGACTCAGCTATTCGGGGAAGAAATTGCTGCAGTATTCCATCATCTTTTTGGGATTTTCCATGTCCATTGGTCAGGTTTCTGAGACAGGGATTTCTTCTCTTCGTATCAGTCTTATCACCATTCTGATAGCCTTTCTAGCGGCCTATCTTGCTGGGTGTTTCTTTAAGATGAACCGCGTCTTGACTATTTTAATCGGTTTTGGAACAGCTATCTGCGGCGGCTCTGCCATTGCGGCTGCTTCACCAATCTTGGACGCTGATGAAGAGGACATTGCCTTGTCCATCTCCACTATTTTCTTTTTCAATATCTTAGCAGTATTCATTTTCCCCTTTTTAGGGCATTTGCTGCAGATGTCGGATGCATTTTTCGGGACTTGGGCTGGAACAGCTATCAATGATACTTCGTCAGTAGTGGCAGCAGGCTATACATATAGCTCGTCAGCTGGGGACTTGGCGACCATTGTTAAGCTTAGTCGAGCCCTGATGATTGTACCAGCCTGCTTGATCTTCGTAGCTTATCGCTATATCAAGTCTAAGCAGTCAGCACAAAAGACAAACTTGAAACAGATTTTTCCTTGGTTTATAGCTTGGTTTGTCCTTGCTTCACTTGTCAGCAGCCTTGGATTTTTGCCGGCTGCTATCATCCCCTATACAAAATTCATTTCTCAGTGGCTGATGGCTATGGCCTTGGCAGCTATTGGCGCCAAGGTTTCCTTTAAGCAGTTTAAGCAAGCAGGAGCAGCGCCTTTGCTGACTGGTGCCTTCGCTTGGTTTTGCGTCGCTGTTTCTAGCTTGATTATCCAGTATTTTTTCTAAAAAGGAGGGACTATGCCCTATCAAAGACGGACGTTTGAGTCTCGGATTGATTATAGTTTAATTTTGCCCGTTTTGATGCTACTTTCAATCGGAGTTGTAGCTATTTACATTGCTGTTAGTCATGATTATCCTGACAATGCCTGGCCAATGGTTGGTCAGCAGATCGCCTGGATTGCGGTGGGCTTCCTGCTCAGCTTTATCCTCATGTTTTTTAACACCAAGTTTCTCTGGAAAATCACCCCTTATCTCTATGTTTTTGGTCTTGGCCTCATGGTCTTGCCTCTGATTTTTTACAGCCAATCTCTGGTAGCCTCCACTGGTGCCAAAAACTGGATTGCTATTCGTGGTGTGACCCTCTTTCAGCCCTCGGAGTTCATGAAGATTTCATATATTCTCATGCTGTCGCGGCTGGTGGTTCATTTTCTCCAGCAGCACAAGCAGGATGAGCGAACCCTGACTTTAGACTTTTTTCTGATTCTGAAGCTTGGGCTCTACACAGTGCCTGTTCTGGTTCTGTTAACCCTTCAAAGTGATTTGGGAACAGCTCTAGTTTTTGTTGCTATATACGGCGGCATCATTCTACTGTCAGGTGTTTCTTGGAAGATTATTCTGCCGGTCTTTCTGACGGGAGTCCTG
Source organism: Streptococcus sp. 20925_1_22 (assembly GCF_041431685.1). Lineage (NCBI taxonomy): Bacteria > Bacillati > Bacillota > Bacilli > Lactobacillales > Streptococcaceae > Streptococcus > Streptococcus sp. 20925_1_22. The sequence goes on from NZ_JAPVYE010000006.1 coordinate 62,340, forward strand.
CTGTTGGGAGGATTTCTCTTTATCTTTATTTCCGATGGCGGCCGTGCTTTTCTGCATAATCTAGGCATGCCAACCTACCAGATCAATCGGATTTTGGCTTGGCTTCATCCTTTTGACTACGCTCAGACGACTACCTTCCAGCAAGCACAGGGACAAATCGCTGTCGGAAGCGGCGGTTTGACTGGTCAAGGCTTTAATGTTTCTAATCTCTTGGTTCCTGTTCGGGAAAGCGATATGATTTTCACTGTCATTGCGGAAGATTTTGGCTTTCTGGGCTCGACCTTGGTTATCATGCTCTATTTACTGTTGATTTATCGCATGCTCAAGATTACGATTAAATCCAACAACCAGTTTTATACCTATATCTCAACTGGCTTTATCATGATGCTGCTCTTCCATATCTTTGAAAATATTGGAGCGGTGACAGGGATTTTACCTCTGACAGGGATTCCGCTGCCCTTTATTTCACAGGGTGGCTCTTCTATCATCAGTAATCTTATCGGTGTTGGTCTCCTGCTGTCCGTCTCCTATCAGAACAGCCTGACGGATGAAAAGAAGGAGCGAATTCCAACTGTCCGTAAAAAAGTCGTACTGAAGAAATTAAAATAAAAATAAAGCAAGTTTTTGACTCACAAATCCGATGCGATTTTGTGACTGGCTCATCTCAGAAAGGATAGTTTCATGAAAAAAGCAGCTTTACTCTTAGCTCCCGGCTTTGAAGAAATCGAGGCCTTGACAGTTGTGGATGTCTTGCGCCGTTCAGGTCTTGTCTGTCATATGATTGGTTTTGATGAATCAGTGACTGGCTCTCACGCCATCACTGTTCAGGCGGATCAGGTCTGGAAAGGCCGACTGGATGACTACGATATGGTCATCTTGCCAGGGGGAATGCCAGGATCGGCCAATCTTCGTGATGATGATAGCCTGATGCAACTTTTGCAGGATTTTCAGAAGGAGGATAAATTCATCGCTGCCATTTGTGCCGCTCCCATTGCTCTTGACCGCGCAGGTATCTTGACTGGTAAGTATTTCACTTGCTATGATGGTGCTCGAGACAATATTAAAAATGGAACTTACCGGAAAGAAACAGTTCTTGTTGATGGGAAGTTGATTACTAGTCGTGGTCCATCAACTGCCTTGGCTTTTGCCTATGAGCTGGTTCGTCAGCTGGGCGGAGACGCTGACCAGTTGGCTGATGCTATGCTTTATACAGATGTATTTGGAAATTAAAAATAGGCTGGGATTCATAATGTTTCCCAGCTTTTTTGAACCCTTATGACTCTTTGTCGTCCTCTATATGGAACGAGTTTAGAGCTGTTGAAAAGGACGAAACCAGCAGCCATTTTTTAATTTTGGATTCTTCGAAATATTTTGTTTAGAAAATGGGTTGAAAAAAGTCGGAAAAGTGCTGGATTCGGGCAAATATTAGCCCCTTTTTCATGAAAATTATGGTATAATGAAAGGTATGAATTATCAAGATTACATCTGGGATTTAGGTGGAACACTCTTGGATAATTATGAAACTTCGACTGCAGCTTTTGTTCAGACTTTGAAAGAATACGGTCTGCAAGCTGGTCACGATGAAGTTTATAAGGCCCTCAAGGTGTCTACAGACTATGCTGTCCAGCAGTTTGCTTCCCAAGAAAAAGACTTTTTAAAGTTTTATAAGGCCAATGAAGCAGAAGAGTTGACTCATCCTGTCTTATTTGACGGCGCGGCAGACTTGCTTAGGCGGATTGTGGCCAAGGGTGGTCGGAACTTTCTGGTCTCCCACCGGGACAATCAAGTGCTGGAAATCTTGGAGAAAACTGCCATTGCATCAGCATTTACAGAAGTGGTGACATCGGCGAATGGCTTTCCAAGGAAACCTTCACCAGACTCCATGATCTATCTAAAAGACAAGTATCAGATTTCCTCTGGCTTGGTCATTGGTGACCGTCCTCTGGATATTGAAGCAGGTCAGGCAGCTGGCTTTGATACCTATCTCTTTGATAATATGCAGCATCTTGAAGAATTTATAGATATTGATTAGAAAAGGAACACTATGACAGAAGAAAAGCAGCAAGATATACAGGCCCAGGAATATGATGCCAGTCAGATTCAGGTCTTAGAAGGCTTAGAAGCCGTTCGTATGCGTCCGGGGATGTATATCGGTTCGACCTCCAAGGAAGGTCTTCACCATTTAGTATGGGAAATTGTTGACAACTCGATTGATGAAGCGCTGGCTGGTTTTGCCAGTCACATTCAAGTCTTTATCGAAAAAGACAATTCCATCACAGTAGTGGATAACGGTCGGGGAATTCCGGTTGATATTCAGGAGAAAACAGGCCGTCCGGCCGTGGAAACCGTCTTTACTGTGCTCCATGCCGGAGGAAAATTCGGCGGTGGCGGATACAAGGTATCAGGAGGTCTGCACGGTGTGGGTTCTTCCGTTGTAAATGCCCTGTCCACTCAGCTGGATGTCCGCGTTTATAAGAACGGTCAAATTCATTACCAAGAATACCGTCGCGGTCATGTAGTCGCTGATCTAGAAATCATCGGTGAGACAGACCGTACAGGTACGACAGTTCACTTTACACCAGATCCAGAGATTTTCACTGAAACAGTAGAATTTGACTTTGAAAAGCTCAATAAGCGGGTGCAAGAATTAGCCTTCCTCAACCGTGGTCTCAGAATTTCCATCACTGATAAGCGAGATGGAATGGAGCAGTCCAAGGATTACCACTATGAGGGTGGGATTGCCAGCTATGTCCAATACATCAATGAAAACAAGGATGTAATCTTTGAAACGCCGATTTATACCGATGGTGAAATGGACGACATTACGGTTGAAGTCGCTATGCAGTATACGACTGGCTACCATGAAACGGTCATGAGCTTTGCCAATAACATCCATACCCACGAGGGTGGAACGCATGAGCAAGGCTTCCGGACTGCCCTGACACGGGTTATCAATGACTATGCCAAGAAAAATAAGCTTCTCAAAGAAAACGAGGACAATCTGACTGGGGAAGATGTTCGTGAGGGCTTGACAGCGGTCATCTCTGTCAAGCACCCTAACCCTCAGTTTGAAGGTCAAACCAAGACCAAGCTGGGCAATAGCGAAGTGGTCAAGATTACCAATCGACTTTTTAGCGAAGCTTTCTCAGATTTCTTTTTGGAAAATCCTGCGGTGGCTCGGAAAATCGTTGAAAAGGGAATTTTGGCTTCTAAGGCTAGAATTGCTGCCAAGCGAGCTCGGGAAGTAACCCGCAAGAAGTCTGGCTTGGAAATTTCCAATCTGCCAGGAAAATTGGCTGACTGTTCGTCCAACGATCCACAGGAAACGGAACTCTTCATCGTGGAGGGGGATTCAGCGGGTGGTTCAGCTAAGTCCGGTCGTAACCGTGAATTTCAGGCCATTCTGCCAATTCGTGGTAAGATTCTCAACGTTGAAAAAGCCAGCATGGACAAGATATTGGCCAATGAAGAAATCCGCAGTCTCTTTACTGCTATGGGAACTGGTTTTGGAGCTGACTTTGATGTCAGCAAGGCCCGCTACCAAAAATTAGTCATCATGACCGATGCCGATGTAGACGGTGCTCACATTCGGACCCTGCTATTGACTTTGATTTACCGCTATATGAAGCCGGTTCTGGAAGCTGGATTTGTCTATATCGCTCAGCCGCCAATCTACGGTGTCAAAGTTGGAAGTGATGTTAAAGAATACATCCAGCCAGGTGCTAATCAGGAAGAAGAGCTTCAGGCTGCTTTGGCTCGTTACAGTGAAGGTCGCTCCAAGCCAACCATTCAACGCTACAAGGGGCTCGGAGAGATGGATGACCATCAGCTGTGGGAGACAACTATGAATCCTGAACATCGCTTGATGGCTCGGGTTTCAGTGGATGATGCAGCGGAAGCTGACAAGATTTTTGACATGCTGATGGGTGACCGAGTTGAACCTCGTCGTGAATTTATCGAAGAAAATGCTGTATACAGTACGCTCGACGTCTAAAAAAATCAGAAAAATCAACCATTATGGGCAAAAATATGATATAATCATTATGTTTGCTTTATAGTAACAATGTGAAGGAGTTCTATATGTCTATTGGACTAGTTATTCTCGTTGCTGTGGTAGCTCTGCTTTTGGTTGTCGGCTATGGTACTGCAGTTCTGATGAGAAAGAGAAATGAAGCTTTACTTCAAAATTTGGAGGAGAGAAAAGAAGCACTCTATAATCTCCCGGTAAATGATGAAGTTGAAGAAGTAAAAAATATGCATTTGATTGGGCAGAGTCAGGTAGCCTTCCGTGAATGGAATCAAAAATGGGTAGACCTGTCCTTAAATTCATTTGCTGATATCGAAAACAATCTATTTGAAGCAGAAGGTTACAATAATTCTTTCCGTTTCATAAAAGCCAAGCATGCTATCGGTAATATTGAGAGTCAGATTGATTTGATTGACGAAGATATCAAGATGATTCGTGCTGCCTTGGAAGATCTTAAAGAGCAAGAGTCTAAGAACAGCGGCCGTGTGCTCCATGCCTTGGATTTGTTTGAAAAACTGCAAACTCAGGTGGCGGAGAATGCGGACTCGTATGGACAAGCCTTAGCTGAGATTGAAAAACAGCTGGAAAATATCCAGTCAGAGTTTTCTCAGTTTGTGACCCTTAATTCTTCAGGTGACCCGGTTGAGGCGGCTGAAATCTTGGATAAGGCAGAGGATCATATTCTTGCTCTGACACATATCGTTGAGAAAGTTCCTGCCATTGTCGAAGAGTTGACTGTGAAATTGCCAGATCAGTTGGAAGACTTAGAATCTGGTCATCGTAAGCTCTTGGAATCTGGTTATCACTTTATCGAAACAGATATAGAGTCTCGCTTCCAGCAGCTTCATGCAAGTCTCAAACGCAACGAAGACAATATTTCAGCCCTGGAGCTGGATAATGCTGAGTATGAAAATGAGCAGGCGCAAGAAGAGATTAACGCTCTCTATGAAATTTTTACGCGGGAAATTGAAGCCCATAAAGTAGTGGAGAAGCTGATTAAAAACTTGCCTAGCTATCTGGCTCATACAAAGGAAAACAACCAGCAACTCCAAAAAGAGATAGAACGTTTATCTCAAACCTTCCTTCTCTCTGATACGGAAACTTCTCATGTCAAGGAGTTGCAGGCTGAGCTTTCTGCCCAAGAAGATGTGGTGCTTAGCGCGGTAGAAGATTCTTCTGAAACCAAGCAAGCTTATTCTGTGGTTCAGGAAGAGTTGGAAGCTATCCAAGAGCGTTTGAAAGAAATCGAAGATGAGCAGATTTCTCTTGGTGAGGCACTGGCAGAGATTGAAAAAGATGATGCCAACGCTCGCCAGAAAGTCAATATCTATGCTAACAAATTGCATACCATTAAGAGATATATGGAAAAACGCAATTTGCCAGGTATTCCAGATTCTTTCTTAGAAATTTTCTTCTCAACCAGCAACAATATTGAAGAGTTGGTGAAGGAGTTGGAAGCTACACGAGTCAATATCGAATCGGTTAACCGTTGGCTGGAAATTCTAGGGAATGATATGGAGCAATTGGAAGAAGAAACCTATCGTATCGTCCAAGATGCTACCTTGACTGAGCAGTTGCTGCAGTATTCAAACCGCTATCGTTCCTTTGATGATAACGTACAAGCAGCTTTCAACAAGTCCTTATATGTCTTTGAACATGACTACGACTATGCTCAATCCTTGGAAATCATTTCAAAAGCTTTGGATCTTGTCGAGCCAGGTGTGACAGAGCGTTTTGTCACATCCTACGAAAAAACACGCGAGAATATTCGTTTTTAAAAGAAGTTCCTTCGGGAACTTTTTTCTTTTACAAAGAGAACGCTAGAGAACAATCAGTAACAAGGATTCTGAGACTTCAATTTTTCCCAGCTTGTTTTGAAATAGAATTTCCTGTATAATACAAAAAAATAGAAAGAATGAGGTCGGATGATGAAAACAGTCAAAGGCTTGTTGGTCATGGATGTAGATAGCACCTTAATCATGGAAGAAGGGATTGACCTGCTAGGTGAGGAGGCAGGTGTAGGAGCTCAGGTTGCGGATATTACCGAGCGTGCCATGCGAGGAGAGTTGGACTTTGAAGCTGCCTTACGTGAGCGGGTTGCCCTTTTAAAATGCCTGCCAGAGGATATTTTTGCTCAAATTGCTGAAAAGATTCACTTCACTCCGGGAGCCAAGGACTTGGTCAAGGAGCTGCATAAACGTGGTTATAAAGTAGGCTTGGTGTCAGGTGGTTTTCATGAGACGGTGGACAGACTGGCTGAGCAGCTTGGAATTGACTACGTCAAGGCCAATCGTTTGGAAATCCAGCAGGGCTTTTTAACAGGCCAAGTCTTAGGAGAGATTGTCACTAAGGATACAAAGCTTGCCATGTTAAAAGCATGGGCAGCTGAAAATAAGTTGGAATTAAATCAAACAATTGCTATGGGGGATGGTGCCAATGATCTGCCTATGATTCAGGCAGCTGGGATGGGAATTGCCTTTATGGCCAAGCCGATCGTGCGAGAACAGGCACCTTATCAGATTCAGGAATGCAATCTCTATCGGGTCATTGATCTTTTAGACAATAGAAAAGAATAGGAGAGAGGCATGCATATTCTAATTGCGCCGGATTCTTTCAAGGAAAGTTTGTCAGCTGCTCAGGTTGCTCAAGCTCTTCAGACAGGCTTTTCTCAGGCCTTGCCAGATGCCAGCTTTGACTTGCTGCCGGTCGGTGACGGCGGAGAGGGGACAATGGCTGCGCTGACAGCAGCCTTGGGCTGGGCTGAATTTTACCACACTGTAACCGGACCCTTTGGCCAGCCAGTAAAAATGCCCTACGCCAGAAATGGTCAGCAAGCGCTTTTTGAAATGGCTGATTTGGTTGGACTCGCATCTATTCCGCAGGAAAAACGAAATCCCTTGGCCATAGAGACCAAAGGGTTGGGAGAATTGATTTTGCACCTGGCTGAAGACGGTGTCAGAAAGATTTTAGTTGGTGTTGGGGGCTCAGCTAGCAATGACGGTGGAATTGGGCTGGCAGCGGGCCTTGGCTATGAATTTTTCGATGCGGATAATCATAGACTGCGCCCCATTGGCTCGTCTTTGGGAAAAGTCGCTCGAATTTCAGCTGAGCAGGTTCCTGCTTTCTTGAAGGAAGTTGAGATTGAGATTTTGACGGATGTAGACAATCCTCTCTGCGGAGAGCGAGGTGCGACAACTGTTTTCGGAGGACAGAAAGGTCTAGCTCCCCTACTCTTTTCTCAAGTAGACCAAGCCATGGCAAGCTTCTATCAGTTGGTCGCTCCTCAGGTGATTGATATGGAGGGAGCCGGAGCCGGAGGCGGAATGGCAGCAGGACTGCTTGCTTTTGCCGGAGGAAAAATCGTTTCGGGTATTGAAACCTGTCTAGATTTACTGGATTTTGATGAAAGAGTTAAAGAAGCGGACTTGGTCGTAGTTGGCGAAGGGCGGATGGATCGTCAGTCCTTGGCGGGCAAGGCACCGATCGGGGTCGCAAGACGAACACCAGAAGGCATCCCTGTACTGGCGATTTGCGGTAGCCTGGCTGATGATTTACCGGATTTCCCAGTTGAGAATATCCAGGCAGCTTTTCCGATTATTGCGCGAGCGGATAGGTTGGATAGGATTCTAGAGCAAGCGGAGCAAAATTTGATTCGCACAGCAAGAAATATTGGCAATGTACTAAAAATGAAAAAAAGCGGTTAGTCCGCTTTTTTTAGTAGATATTCAATTTCTTTTACAATCATGCCCTTTTCAAAGAAGAAGATGTCACAAGAAAGGTCACCAACGTCATTTTCTAGAAGGGTCACAATCCGATTCTGGTCGGGACTAAGCTGATAATGAGTGCAAGAAAATTGGACGGGGTTGTTATGGTAGACTTTTTGAATTTTAGTCAGGTAGTCCGCTTTGCCTTTGATGATTTCGATTGTGTCACCCTCTAATTCCCAACTAACATGATCAGAAAGAAAGGTCTGATAGGTGTGCCAATCGCGCTGATTTTCAGCTTCAAAAAAGGCAAAAAGTTTTTCTAAATTTGTCATCTTACCCAAACCATTTTTTCCACAGGGAGCGCTTTTCTTTTACTTGTTTTTCTGCTGGCTGAAGGAGGCTAGCAAACTGTTGGCTCATGTCCTTGTCATCTACTTGGACAAGATGGTCGCTATGGACAATCAGTCCAAAAGGAGAAGACTGGTAATCGCTAGAGACGATAGTGGCTTCGCAGCCTAGCTCCTTAGAGGCTTTTAGATAAAAGATTTGATTGCTAGACTCGACTTCTGGGGAAATTTTGACAATTACTGGTTGGCAGTTTTTGATAATGCTGCTGAGCATTTCCTTGAAATGACTGCGAATGAGAGAGCTGTTAGCTTGCTCAATAGAGCAGGAAGCCAGCACTCGCTCCTCAAAAGTACCTAAAAATCTACGCTGTTCATCAGGGTTGAGCTTGACTCCGCCCTGAGTTTTTTCCATGATTACTTTATTAATATCAGTCATAATAAAATTGTATCATAAAAGGAGAAATTCTAAAAGGTCGAATCTTCTTTCTGATTCGCTGGAAAAACATTTATATAATAAATTTGGAATCGCTTTCTTGTGCAAAAATTCTCAAATTTGCTTAGATTCTCTATTTTTCCTTGAAAAAAAAGCGTTTTTGAGGTATCATAGACTAGTAAATAATTTTAAATAATAAGGAGAGTAAGAAATGTCAATTATTACTGATGTTTACGCTCGCGAAGTCCTAGACTCACGCGGTAACCCAACACTTGAAGTAGAAGTTTATACTGAATCAGGTGCTTTCGGACGTGGTATGGTTCCTTCAGGAGCTTCTACAGGTGAGCACGAAGCAGTTGAACTTCGTGATGGCGACAAATCTCGTTACGGTGGTCTTGGTACACAAAAAGCAGTTGATAATGTAAACAATGTTATCGCTGAAGCTATTATCGGTTACGATGTTCGTGACCAACAAGCCATCGACCGTGCAATGATCGCTTTGGACGGTACTCCTAACAAAGGTAAATTGGGTGCGAACGCAATCCTTGGTGTGTCTATCGCTGTAGCTCGTGCTGCTGCTGACTACCTTGAAGTGCCACTTTACAGTTACCTTGGCGGTTTCAACACTAAAGTTCTTCCAACTCCAATGATGAACATCATCAACGGTGGATCTCACTCAGATGCTCCAATCGCATTCCAAGAGTTCATGATCTTGCCAGTTGGTGCTCCAACATTCAAAGAAGCTCTTCGTTACGGTGCTGAAATCTTCCACGCTCTTAAGAAAATCCTTAAATCTCGCGGTTTGGAAACTGCCGTTGGTGACGAAGGTGGATTCGCTCCTCGCTTTGAAGGAACTGAAGATGGTGTAGAAACTATCATCGCTGCTATCGAAGCTGCTGGTTATGTTCCAGGTAAAGATGTATTTATCGGATTTGACTGTGCATCATCAGAATTCTACGATAAAGAACGTAAAGTATACGACTACACTAAATTTGAAGGTGAAGGCGCTGCTGTTCGTACATCTGCAGAACAAATCGACTACCTTGAAGAGTTGGTTAACAAATACCCAATCATCACTATCGAAGATGGTATGGATGAAAATGACTGGGATGGTTGGAAAGCTCTTACTGAACGTCTTGGTAAGAAAGTACAACTTGTTGGTGACGACTTCTTCGTAACAAACACTGACTACCTTGCACGTGGTATCAAAGAAGGTGCTGCTAACTCAATCCTTATCAAAGTTAACCAAATCGGTACTCTTACTGAAACTTTTGAAGCGATTGAAATGGCTAAAGAAGCTGGTTACACTGCAGTTGTATCACACCGTTCAGGTGAAACTGAAGATTCAACAATCGCTGACATCGCAGTTGCAACTAACGCAGGTCAAATCAAGACTGGTTCACTTTCACGTACAGACCGTATTGCTAAATACAACCAATTGCTTCGTATCGAAGATCAACTTGGTGAAGTTGCTCAATACAAAGGTCTTCAAGCTTTCTATAACTTGAAAAAATAATCTAACAAGATATAAGAGGAGCTAGGACTAAGTCCTAGCTTTTTTGGGGTAGAAAGATGAAACAATGGATATTTTTTGATTTAGGGTCAACCCTAATTGATGAAAGGGAGACCTATCATCTTTTCCGAGAACATTGCATAGAAGTTCTGTGTGAGGCTGGGCATACTTTATCTCTTGAGGAATTTAAGGCTAAAATGATAGCTTTTGCTAAGGAAAATAAAGATCCTGTTAAGGAGACATGGACTTTCTTTGCACCGAGTGCTCTTTCACGTCCCAAATGGGATCATACAACAGATATTCTCTTTCAAGATGTAGCAACTGTTTTGGGAGAATTGAGCAAATCTTATCGCCTCGGCATCATTGCCAATCAGCAAGAAAATCTAGCAGAGCGTTTAGAACGATTTGAACTAGGCTCTTATTTTGGAGTAGTAGTAGGTTCTGCTGATGTTGGATTCAGTAAACCTGATCTAGCTATTTTTGAATACGCTTTGGAAAAAGCAGGTATTTCTCCACAGGAAGCTATTTACGTTGGAGATCGTATTGACAATGATATGATTCCTGCTAAAAAGCTAGGAATGACAACAATCTGGATTCGACAAGGTTTAGGAAAATATAATCAAGAAATTCCTGCGTTCCCTTGTGACTACATGGTTGAAAAAGTGAGTGATTTACTGAAGATTTTATAGCTTTCTTGTATCAAAATCAGTCTTTTATGGTATACTAGCAAAGTGGAAGGAGGAGTACAATGGAAGAATTATTAAATCAGGTCTTACTATCACAGGATAGGGAAGTTTTCAATCAGATATTTGACGATTACTATCCCATTGATATTGCTCTTTCTTTGGAAGCCTTGGAGGATGAGGAAGGGAATCTCCTCAAAACCTTTACGGAAATGGCTAGTGATGATCAATTGGTAGAGATTTTAAAAGAAGCCGAACCAGACTTGCAAAGGCAGATTATCCAATCGATTTCTTTCAAACGTACCAGCACTCTTTTTCATCTTATGCCAGATGATGATGTGGTAGATATTTTGGGTTACTTGAGTGTGGACTTGCGTAAGCAATACCTAAGTATGATGAAAAATACCAGTCAAGAGAATTTGAAAGCTATGTTGGCTTACGATCCTCAGACAGCTGGTGGTCTGATGACGACAGAATTCATCACCTTAAATGAAAATCTGACCGTCTCAGCAACTCTCAATAAATTGAGGGAGATTTCGCCCAATACGGAAGTTATTGATACCTTATTTATTAGAAATGTGCATCATTCGCTAGTTGGCTGGATTGATATCCGTGATTTGTTTATTCATGATGCGGAGATGAAACTCAGTGAATTTATGAATACTCAGATAGTGAGTGTAACGCCAGAGGTTGACCAAGAGGAAGTGGCACAGCTTTCTGCCAAATATAATTTATCTGTCGTACCGGTCGTCAATCATCGGCAGGTATTGCTAGGAATCATCACAATTGACGATATCGTCGATGTTTTGCAGGAAGAGTATCAAGAAGATATCTTGCGGATGGGTGGTGTCCAAGAAAGCGAAGAAATTGGAGGACCTTTTAAAGAATCACTCAAGAAACGCTTACCTTGGTTGATGATTAACCTAGTAACAGCCTTTCTAGCTTCTGCAACAGTAGCACTTTTTGATGATACGATTTCAAAAGTTGTAGCATTAGCAGCGATTAGTCCTATTATCACAGGAATGGGCGGAAATTCTGCCTCTCAGACACTTGCTTTAGTTATCCAGGGAATTGCCTTGGGGAAACTGGATCTGAAAGAAGATCGGAATTTAGTATTCAAAGAAATCGTGTTAGCTTTGGTTAATGGTTTCTTTACAGGCTTGATTGCAGCGATTGTCATGTTTGTCTTCTATCAAAATTTCTATCTGTCTGTGATTGTTGTATTGGCTATGATGATCAATCTAGCATGTGGTGCTCTATTTGGTTACTTTGTACCGCTGATTATCAAGACACTGAATCAGGATCCAGCTCTAGCTTCGACCATTTTCATTACCACGGCAACAGATGTGTTAGGTTATCTAGCTTTTCTAGGCTTAGCACAAATTTTCTTACCATTGATTGTATAAAAAATGATACACAAAAAACGCTTGATTTTTCAAGCGTTTTTGTTTTCTTAGTTGTCAAACAAACCTTTAACTTTATCAATAGCACCGCTGGCCATTTCATTTCCAGCTACTAATTTTTGGGCTTGTTCTAGGTATTCTCCGAGTTTGTCTTTGTTTTCTTCGATAAACTTTTTAGCGCCCTCAAAGTCTTTCTTTTCAATCATTTCTTTTACTTGGTTAAATAAATCTACTGGATTCATAGTTGTTGCTCCTTAGTAATTTTTTATATTATTTAATCAAATTTCTAGTAGAAAGACAAGAAATCTGCTTATTTAAAAGTCACGCAAACAGCTTCAGGAACATAGAAATCGCTGGAGATTTCTGTTAATTTTCCACTCTCTGCATCGCGTTTGAAAATGGTTGCATTGTCAGAGTCTTGATGGACAGCGATGATATGGTTTTGATCCGGTGTGATGTTGAAATCTCGTGGATTTTGACCATTGGTAGGCGCAATATGGATTAACTCCAAACTGCCGTCAGCTAAGATTTTATAAACGGCAAGAGAGTCATGGCCGCGGTTGGAACCGTAGAGGAACTTGCCATCAGCAGACAGACGGATAGCAGCAGTTCCATTGGCTCCTTCAAAGTCCTCTGGCAAGGTGGAGACGGTTTGCAGGTGTTCAAAATGGCCGACTCCATCGTAAATTAGGACTTCAATAGTAGAATTAAGCTCACAGATTAAATAGGCGATTTTATAATGATGGTGGAAAACGATATGGCGGGCACCAGCTCCAGCGGCACACTTGTAGGTGTTCAGAGGAGCAATCTTTCCGTCTTCAGAAACATCATATGTGGTGACTTCATCAGTTCCCAAGTCGCAGGAGATCAGGTATTGATCTGGTGTAAGGTCAGCATAGTGGACATGAGCAGAGGCCTGATTAGCGTGTGGTCCTTGACCTTGATGGCTAGCTGAGTCAGCCAGTTCCAGTCTGCCATCAGCCAGTCGTCTGTAGACCAAGACTTGTCCCTTATGATAATTGGCACCGTAAACCAAGTCACGTTCTTCGTCAACTGCCACATAGCAAAGCGGAGCCCCTTCTTCAACGACATGGTTGAGGAGCTGACCTGCCTGGTCAAAGGCTGCAATCCCCCCCTGTCCGTCCTTTGCTCCAACAGAATAGAGATGCCCAGCCTTGTCAAAGGCTAGGTAGGTTGGACTGGGCTCTTCAGCAACCAAGGTTAAGTTTTCTAAAGTTCCTTTGTTAGAATTAAAATCTGCCTTGTAAATTCCCTTGGAATCTCTGCGAGTATAGGTTCCAAAGTAAACTGTTTGTGTCATGACATTACCTCGTGTATATTTAAATTGCTTGCTACTATTATATCATAAAAGCAGATAATAGGCCTGAGAGCGAAGGATATGCTTGATTTTCAAAAGAATAGTATTGATTCGAAAAAACAGATAAAAAACAGATAGTGGGTAGGAAGGGGATAGATGGCTTTGTTAGAATAGAATTGTTCAAAAAAACAATTACTGTCAGGAAACAACAAAGTTCCTGCTTGCTAAACAAAGGAGAAATCAAATGAACGTTAAAAAAATTGCTATGCTCGTTGCTCTTATCGGAATGTCAGGATTCTTTTTAGCCGCATGCGGAAATAAAGAAGCAGATAACTCAGAAATTAAGGATGGGAAACAAGTAGACTTCCAGAAGGATGCTGTTGATAAGAAGACCAAGACAGTAGATGGCAAAGAAGTGACAGAATACACAATGCCTGATGGGAACGTTATCCAAATCCCAGCAGATGGTGAGGAAATTCCAGAAGATGGATCAGGATCTAGCTCAGAAGCTGAATAAAGATTAAAACATGTAGGTTGGAGGCAATATGTTTCGAAGAAAAAAAATGAATCGTAAGACCATTCTATTGGGCAGCACGGTCATTCTTGCTTGTGCTGGACTGGGAGGCTATCTGTATTTTAGACAGATCAATCAACAACAGGCCATGAAAATGGTAGATAAGACGATTGATTCGCTGACGGTCCAAGAAGCTGTCAATAACAGTAAAAAAACAAGCCTGGTTTTATCTGGGGAAGTAGTTGCCAACAATAGCAGTAAGGTCAAGATTGACCCTTCTAAGGGGGAAGTCAAGGAAGTATTTGTCAAAAATGGTGATACAGTTACACAAGGACAGCCGCTCTTTTCCTATGCGACAGAGCAACAATTGACAGCCCAGTCGGCTCAATATGATGCCCAGTCCAAAGCTAATGGCATTACAGCTGCTCAAAACAGCGCTGCGATTAAATGGGAAACCTATAATCGCAAGTTGGCCAGTCTCAATGCTCTCAAGGACAAATATAATTCCAGTCAGGATGAGTCATTGCTGGAGCAGATTAAGTCTGCTGAAGACGAGCTGGCTCAGGCGCTGAGCGATGCCAAGACTGCGGATAATGAAGTAACGACAGCTCAGATTGAGGCTGAAAAGGCTCAGGTAACAGCCCAGACAGAATCAGACCGGATGAAGTATGATACTGTGACTGCAGATACAGCAGGAACAATTACCTCTATGAATGAAGATTTGCCCAATCAGTCCAAGGCCAAAAAGGAAGAAGAAAACTTTATTGAGATTATGGACAAGTCTAAAACTCTGGTCAAAGGGACTGTCAGTGAATTTGACCGTGAGAAGCTGAGTGTTGGCCAGAAAGTGGAAGTGGTGGATCGCAAGGATCCTAAGAAACGCTGGAGTGGTACGGTAACTCAGGTCGGCAGTCTGACTGCAGAAAATACTTCCAATAATAATGGTGGGAATAAGCAACAGGAAAATCCCAACCAAGGTAAGTATCCTTATACAGTTGAGCTGGATCAGGGTGGTGAAATGCCGCTGGTGGGCTCCCATTCCTATGTTAATATCGTGGAGAATGCTCCTGAGGCAGGAAAGGTAGTTGTCAATAAGGCTTATACTTTCAGTAAAAATGGCAAGACCTATGTCTGGAAGGTAGAGGGCAAGACTCTGAAAATGCAGGAAGTCAAGACCAAGAAAGTTTCTGACCGTTTAGTAGAGATTACAGAAGGTCTGACTATGCAGGATACCATTTCAACACCGAGAGCAGGTATGGAAGAAGGGATGGAGGTAGGACAGCATGTTAAAGCTTAAGGATATCCACAAATCTTATCAGCAGGGCAGTCAGGAATTTCCGATTTTAAAAGGAATTGATCTGCATGTGAAAGAGGGGGATTTTCTGGCTATCATGGGACCGTCTGGATCTGGTAAGTCCACACTGATGAACATTATCGGCTGTCTGGATAAGGCAAGTTCTGGGACTTATCATATTGAAGGGACCGATGTGTCTGAACTGTCCGACAATCAGCTGTCCGATTTGCGTAATCAGAAGATTGGCTTTGTTTTTCAAAATTTTAACCTCATGCCCAAGCTGACGGCCTGTCAAAATGTGGAACTGCCTCTGACTTACATGAAAATTCCTAAAAAAGAGAGACGGGAGCGGGCTCTGGAAATGCTGCGATTAGTTGGCCTGGAAGAAAGAAGTGATTTCAAGCCTATGGAGCTGTCCGGTGGTCAAAAGCAGCGGGTAGCCATTGCGCGAGCCTTGGTAACCAATCCCAGCTTCATCCTTGGTGACGAACCAACGGGGGCTCTGGATACCAAGACCAGTGTGCAGATTATGGACCTATTTAAGCAGTTTAATGATGAGGGAAAGACCATTGTCATCATTACCCATGAGCCGGAAGTAGCCCAACTCTGCAAGCAGACGGTTATCCTGCGGGATGGTAATATAGAGAGCAAAGCGATAGGATAGAAAGGAAGCTGTATGGAAGATATTTTTGTAGCTCTGAATTCAATCTTGTCGCATAAAATGCGCTCTATGCTGACCATGTTGGGGATTATCATCGGGATAGGCGCTATCATCGCTATCTTTTCTATCATTGAGGGAAATACGGAGAATACCAAGCGTCAGCTCATTGGCGGAAACAATAACACAATCAAGGTTGTCTATGACAAGAAAAGCGCCATCGATCCAACCATTCCAGAGAAATCTCAAGCTCAGAAGCCTTCTTATATTCCCTTTATGGGAGAGGATGTGTTGAGCAAGATTAAGGAGATCTCCGGGGTCAAGAATGCTCTGCTGACCTATGGTACAGATGAGAAGATTTACTACCTGAGCCAAAAGTCATCTGGGAAGATTCAGGCTGTTTCGCAGACAGCCGCTGACATCAAGCAGCAACGTCTGCTAGAAGGTGAAGGATTTGACTCAGAAGCTTTTAAAAATCAAGAGCAGGTGACCTATCTGGAAAAGTCCCTTTATGACAGTCTTTTTCCAAAGGGTGATGGTATCGGCAAATATGTTGAAGTCTTGGGCAATCCCTTTAAGGTCATTGGCGTGTTTGAGTCGACTGAGCAGAGTGGCTTAACAGCTGGTGCGGAAAAGGTGGCCTATATTCCCCTGCAGCAGTGGCATCGGATTTTTGATACCATTAATGTCAGTCCTGAAGTGACTGTCCAAACCCACAAGGCTGATGATTTGAAGAAGATAGCCAAGAAGGTCAGTGATTATCTCAATCAGCAAATGCCACCGTCGGACTATATGTTTGGTGTGCTCAACCTACAGGAATTTGAACGGCAGCTGGACAATCTCAACAAGTCTAACTTCGTCTTGCTAGCAGGTATTGCCAGTATCTCCCTCCTAGTCGGAGGTATCGGTGTTATGAATATCATGCTGGTTTCAGTGACAGAGCGGACTCGTGAAATCGGGATTAAAAAGGCTTTGGGAGCTAGGCGGAAGATCATTCTCAAGCAGTTCCTGATTGAGGCAGTTATCCTGACTCTGATGGGAGGAATTATTGGCGTGGTGGCTGGTATCGCCTCTGGCTTTGCAATCACCCAGTCTCTGGCCTATCCGTATATTTTATCCCTCTTTTCTGTCTTTGTAAGTTTGCTCTTTTGTTGTATAATAGGAGTAGTATTTGGGCTCCTGCCAGCTGTGAAAGCATCTAAGCTGGATCCGATCGAAGCCCTGCGATTTGAATAGGTAAAGGAGAAAAATCTAAGTATGCACAAGATTCTAGTGGTGGAAGATGATACGACGATTAATCAAGTTATTTGCGAGTTTTTAAAGGAAAGTCAGTATGAGGTGAGGCCAGTATTTGACGGAGGCGAGGCCTTACAGGCTTTTGAAGAAGAGCCCTTCGATCTGGTCATCTTAGATATGATGCTACCGACCAAGAGCGGTCTGGAAGTGTTGAAGGAAATCCGCAAGACTTCTCAGATTCCGGTCATGATTCTGACAGCTCTGGATGACGAGTATACCCAGCTGGTCAGCTTTAATCACCTCATCAGTGATTATGTCACCAAGCCTTTTTCACCGCTAATCTTGGTCAAACGGATTGAGAATATTTTGCGCAGAAATACAGTTGCTTCAGAGATTGCTGTTGGAGATTTGACGGTTTCTATTGATGACTGCACGGTTTACTGGCAGGGTGAGAAGATGCCTCTGACCAAGAAAGAATATGAAATCTTGCAGACTCTGGCTAAGAGGAAGGGGCATTTGGTGACCCGAGATCAGCTGATGAATACCATTTGGGGTTACAGTGAGCTGGATAGTCGGGTACTGGATAATCATATAAAGAATATCCGCAAAAAGATTCCGGGTGTGCCGCTGAAAACTATTACAGGTATGGGCTATCAGCTTGGAGGAGAAGACAAGTGAAAATTGTCAAAAAGAACTTTCTCTTGACCTCGTCTATCATTTTCGTGGTGGTGACTATCGTTCTAGCCAGTCTTTACTTTGCCATGCCGGTGTATTATCAGCAGGTTAAGAGTGGAGAAGCTAAGAGAGAATTTGACCAAGTTTCCAAGCAGGTTAAGGGAAAGTCCAGTCAGCAAATCGGCGAGCTGTTGAGTGATTATAGTAAAAAGAGCAATCTGATTTGGTTTACCTTGCTGGCGAAAGATAATACTATTCTCTATCCCTCACTCGAAGCTGGCGATGAAAGTTCTCTGCAGCTAACTATCGTTCCAACGATTGCCAACAGCGACTATGAGAGCAAGAGTTTATCAGAAAGTTTTCGAACTTCTGATGGTAAAGAAGTTGTCCTGAGAGGGGAATATTCCTTACAGCCGGTTTCTGATGCAAGTCGGATTTTGCTCAATCTCTATCCATTTGTCTTGATCGTATCTCTGAGTCTGGGTGGTCTGGCTGCCTATCTCTATAGCCGGACTTCTAGTCAGCGGATTAAAGCCATCTCTAAAAGCACCCGTCAAATGACGAGTCTGGCTCCAGATGTGACCTGTCAGGTCAAGGGGCGCGATGAGATTGCCGAACTGGCCCAAGACATCAATCATCTCTATGCCAATCTACTGACCAGTATTGAGGCTCTGCGCCTAGAAAATGAAAAGGTTGCAGAAAGCGAGCGGGAAAAGGCTGAGTTCTTACGGATGACATCGCATGAGCTCAAGACACCCATTACCAGCATGATGGGGATGGTTGATGGCATGATCTATGGAGTAGGAGAGTTCAAGGATCGAGACAAGTACTTGCAGAAGTGCCGAGAAATCCTAGAGGAGCAGTCTGAGTTAGTCCAGTCTATCTTAGCCATTTCTAAACTGGAGATGAAGACTGAAACCGAACAGGAAGTCTTTTCACTCAAGCAGGTCTTGGAGGAAAATCTGAGCACCTATCGAGTTTTAGCAGATGTCAGACACTACCATTTTCAGGTCGAGCTGGCAGAAGCGAAGGTCAAGGGGAACCGCACCTATCTGCTCAAGGCTATCAAAAATTTGCTGGACAATGCCTTTCATTATACAGTAGAAGGTGGACAGATTCTACTTAGGCTGGAAGAGCGTAAGCTAGTCATCGAAAATGAGGCGGAACGAGTTTTGAACAAAGACCAAATTCAGCAGATTTTTCAGCCTTTCTATCGGCCAGACTACAGTCGCAATCGCAAGGATGGCGGAACTGGTCTGGGACTCTTTATCGTTCAGCAGATTTTGGATAAGCATGGTCTGCGATATCAGTTTGAAGCCGTTGATGGGCGGAAGATGCGCTTTAGCATTTCTCTGTCAGCTGTCGAGAAATAGCCTTGCATTCTAGCTGGTCCTGTAGGAGCAGAAGAGAGAAGTCAGAAGCTGTATTTTGCGAAAAATACAAGTTTTCTGGCTCCTCTCTTTTTTTGCTTTTCCCTATAGCTGAGCAGAGAATTTTTCTCTGAAAAATGTTACAATGAAATGACAAGTTAAAGGAGGAGAATATGGAGCACAAAGAAAAAGATTTTAGCCTATCTTGGTTTTTTAAATGGTTTTTAGATAACAAGGCCATTACAGTATTTTTAGTAACCCTTTTGATGGGACTGAATATTTTTATACTTAGTAAAATCAGTTTTATTTTTAGTCCAGTCATTGAATTTTTGGGAGTAATCATGCTGCCGGTTATTTTAGCTGGCCTGCTTTATTATCTGCTAAATCCGATTGTCGACTGGATGGAAAAGCATAAGATTAATCGACTGGTTGCTATTACCATTGTCTTTGTTTTAATTGCTTTTTTGATTATCTGGGGCTTGGCTGTTGCTATTCCTAGCTTGCAGCATCAGGTCATGGCTTTTGTCAGAAATGTTCCAGCTTATCTGAAGCAGGCTGACAAGTTCATCGATGATGTCGTGACCAAGTATATTTCGGCAGATTTCAAGCCGCAGATTGAGGAATACACTAGCAATCTGTCTAGTCAGATTACCGATTGGGCCAGCAATTTTTCATCGCGGGCAGTTAATTGGGCAGGGAACTTGATTAGTACAACTTCGCAGATTATCGTGGCTATTATCATCATGCCATTTATCCTTTTTTACCTGCTGAGAGATGGGAAAAATCTGAAAGGCTATGTGACCCAGTTTCTGCCAACTAAATTCCGCGAATCCTTTGGTCAAGTGATGACGGATATCAACAGCCAGTTGGCTAATTATGTGCGAGGTCAGGTGACGGTTGCTATCATTGTAGCTCTGATGTTTATTGTTTTCTTCAAGATTATTGGTCTGCGCTATGGTGTCACTCTTGGAGTAATTGCCGGCGTTCTCAATCTGGTACCTTATCTGGGCAGCTTTTTGGCTATGCTTCCAGCTCTGGCAATCGGTTTGATTGCTGGCGGTCCAGTGATGCTGGCTAAAGTCATTGTCGTTTTCATCGTTGAGCAGACAATCGAGGGGCGTTTTGTTTCTCCTTTGGTCTTGGGCAGTCAGCTCAGCATTCATCCAATTACGATTTTATTCGTATTATTGACTTCTGGTACCATGTTTGGCATTTGGGGCGTTTTCCTGGGAATTCCTGCCTATGCTTCGGCCAAGGTAGCTATT
Source organism: Streptococcus sp. 20925_1_22 (assembly GCF_041431685.1). Classification (NCBI taxonomy): domain Bacteria; kingdom Bacillati; phylum Bacillota; class Bacilli; order Lactobacillales; family Streptococcaceae; genus Streptococcus; species Streptococcus sp. 20925_1_22. Next base: position 82,783 of record NZ_JAPVYE010000006.1, read on the forward strand.
GCAGCCATCTTTAAGTGGTATCAGAAAGTAAGTGGCCTCTACGAAGCCGATTTTGAACAAGAAGGAGAAATCAGTGAGCAAGAGTGAGCAAATGTTGGCGGCTTTACAGGAGCAGGACCTAGCTCTGGCTGACCGCTATTTCGAGCAAGCCCTGACTACAGACAGCGAAGAAGAATTATTGGACTTGGCCGATTACTTAGAGAGTATCGGCTTTTTCCCTCAGGCCAAGCGTATTTTTGAAAAATTGGCCCCTGACTATCCAGCTTCTTATATCAGTCTGGCAGCTATTGCCAGCGATGATGGGGACTTGGAGCAGGCTTTTACCTATCTGGAGGAGATTCAGCCAGACAGTGACTGGTATGTGGCTGCTCTCTTGGCTAAGGCTGACCTCTATCAGCTAGAGGGGCTGCCTGATGTAGCACGTGAAAAATTAGCTCAGGCAGCAGAGCTGACTGATGAGCCTTTGGTAACCTTTGGTCTGGCTGAGATAGATTTGGAGCTGGGGGATTTTTCACAGGCGATTAAGGAATACGCCCAGCTGGACAATCGTACAATCTTTGAGCAGACAGGCGTCTCAACTTATCAGCGGATTGGGGTCTGTTATGCCAGCCTTGGAAAATTTGCAGCTGCTATTGAGTTTTTGGAGAAAGCAGTTGAGCTGGAATACGACGATGCTACGGTTTATGAGTTGGCGACTATTTTAGCGGATCAAGAAGAATACCAGAAGGCCAATCTTTATTTTAAGCAATTAGATACTCTTTCGCCGGATTTTGAAGGCTACGAATATGGCTATGCCCTGTCTCTTCATGCGGAGCATCGGACGGCTGAAGCCTTGACTCTTGCCCAGCAGGGCTTGGCTAAGAATCCTTTTGAGACTCGACTCTTGCTTTTAGCCTCACAGCTTTCTTATGAACTTCATGATGAGAAAGCTGCTGAAAATTATCTTTTGCAGGCTCAGGAAGATGCGGATGATTTGGAAGAGATTGCCTTGCGACTGACTACTCTTTACTTGGAGCAGGAACGCTATGAGGATATTTTAGAATTTGCTGAGCAAGAAGTCGATAACGCCTTGACCCGCTGGAATCTGGCGCGTGCTTATCAGGCTTTGGAAAATCTGGAAAAAGCAGAAGAACTCTATAATCAACTGGCTCGCGAATTGCAAGACAATCCAGAGTTTCTGGAGCAGTATGTCTATCTTTTACGAGAACTAGGCCGATTTGAAGAAGCTAAAAGGGCTGCTGCTTCTTACCTGAGATTGATACCTGATGATGGGAGTATGCAGGAGCTTTATGAAAGCTTATAAAAGCACTCGATCAGCCATTTCCCGAGATTTATGGTATAATGATTGGCGTAGAAATTCAGTAAGCCACTGTAATAAAGATGAAAAAAGCTTAGCTGGATGGGCAATAATATTTTTAGGAAGAGAAAGATTAAGGAAAAAGAATGGCAGAACCAATCAAATTATTTCAATATAATACTTTGGGAGCTTTGATGGCTGGTCTTTACGATGGCAGTATGACTGTTGGAGAGCTGCTTCAGTATGGAGATTTGGGCTTGGGAACACTGGACTCTATTGATGGTGAGCTTATTATTCTCGATGGTAAGGCTTACCAAGCAAAGGGCTCTGGAGAAGTGCCGGAAGTGGTTGAGGTGTCACCAGATATGACAGTACCTTACGCGGCAGTTGTTCCCCATCAGGCGGAGGTCATTTTCCGTCAGCGCTTTGAGATGGATGACAAGGAGCTGGAAAAGCGGATTGAGTCTTATTATGATGGCGAAAATCTTTTCCGCTCTATCAAGATTCATGGCGATTTCGCCCGCATGCATGTTCGGATGATTCCCAAGTCTACGACAGAACGGAAGTTTGCGGAAGTAGCGGTTAACCAGCCTGAGTATCGTAAGGAAAATGTCACAGGCACCATCGTTGGTATCTGGACGCCTGAGATTTTCCACGGAGTCAGTTTGGCAGGCTACCATCTGCATTTTGTATCGGATGATCTGACTTTTGGCGGACATGTTATGGACTTTGTCATCAAGGAAGGTGTCATCGAGTTGGGTGCTGTAGACCAGCTGGATCAGCGTTTCCCGGTACAAGATCGCAAGTATCTCTTTGCTAAGTTTAATATGGATGAGATGAAAGAAGATATGGAAAAGTCGGAATAAATAGCAGGGGCTAGCATTGTTTGCTGCCTCTTTTTTTGATATAATTGGAAAAAGAATAGAGGAGAAGTGAAGCTATGATTTGTTTGGTAAACGCCAGCCCAAATAGGAATGGCAATAGTTTTAAGCTGGGGCACTTTTTTCTGCGAGATAGAGATTATGAGGCTCTTCAATTAGTGGATTACCATATTGAGCAATATGGCCAGTCGGCAGAAAACGATCAGTTCTTTCAAGTCTATGAGCAGCTGAGCCAAGCCGATGTTTTGGTATTTACCAGTCCTATTTATTGGTGGTCTTTTTCAGGCTTGCTAAAAACTCTGTTGGACCGAGTGGCTGATGTGCATGAGCCGCAGGAAGCACTTAAGGGCAAAAAGGTATTCTTGCTCTTGCAAGGTTCTCAGCCTAGCAAAGAAATTGAAATGCTGGACTACGTGATGAGCCGCTTTTGCCGGAACTGCGGACTCAAATATGAGGGGCTGGCAGTGACCAATCATAAGCTAAAAGAAATCGAAGGTTGGGAATTAGCAGCCCTGCAGGAAAAATTAGATAAGGTTTTATCAGAAGGTTAAAAGTGAGAAGATTCGTTTGCGGATCTTCTTTATTTTGCTTTAAAAATGGAGCCTTTTTTTTATGTGTCCATTTTTGGACACAATAGCCCTCAACTACAGTCATATCCATGGCTAACTAAATATAAATGTTGTATAATACCAGTTGCTATTAAATATTAATATAGGAGATTCTATGGGAAAAGAATTATTTAACCCCCATTTAAACAAATTTTCGATTCGAAAATTAAATGTCGGAGTTTGCTCGGTATTATTATCTACCGTTTTCCTTTTAGGTACTGCGGCTACAGTCAATGCAGATGAAACTGCCAGCGGAACTGTAGATGATAATATCTCACTGCCAGAAAAACCGACGGACTCTGCTGTCAGTCAGCCTGCTAATGAAAATATAGCAACATCTGCTGTTTCTGAAACAGCTAACTCAGAAGCAAGTGCGGATCAAAATCAGCTGGTAAGCCCAGCTGCAGCTCCAGAGCAAGCGACACCTGAAAAGGCACAAGAAGCTAATCAAACAGCTGAGACCTCTAATGAAGCAGGACCTGCTGAAGCTAGTCGGACTCGCTCTTATTCAGTGCAATATACGCCAAAACCAAGTTCTGCAGCTATGCCTAGGTCTGAACGTAATGGCCAGCCGATGGAGAGAGGAACATCATTCCGTACTACCAGTCCTGCTGGCCAAGCTAGTTCTGCTATACAAGATGCAACAGCTAATCCTACAGTTTCTAAACCAACACTGGAAGAATCTGTAAGAAAACGCTCTGATGAGTTGATGAAGCAGGTAAACTGGCTAGATTTTGGTGATACGAAATCACTGAGAAATCTAGATAGAGATGGCTCCTTTAAAGTTGGAACGGTTTATGAAAAAGAGATTTCTCCGGGCTATGTAGTCAAACTGACCGTGACGGAATTGAAACCTTTCTATGCGACCGAAATCTATCGTGATCGAGTAAAGGGAACTGAGTACGAAAGCACTTATGATCCCAATGCGAAAAATACTTGGCTTCAGTATAACAATAGTAATAATTATGCTTATCAGTATTGGTATGGTGATGATTACCGTCCTAAAATTACTGGTGCTGCTCAGAATCAATGGTCTGCTATTAAGTCAGAGGGAATTGATACTAAAGGTCGTAAGACCCAACTGCAGGTTCCTAAAGATGAAGCCAACTATGGTGTGAAATTCAAAGTTGAAGCTAGATATCGTGGGAAGCCAGTTAAAGCAACTGTTGTCATGGCTGATGGAGAAGAGGCAAACCCTGGTGAGTACGCTATCTTTACAACCAATGGTAAGGGTTGGGAACATTTGGCTGAGTGGAAGCGTACAGTTACAGACGCAAATGGTGTGACTACTGAGATTACAGAAACCTATAAGCCGATGAAGCCTACTACAGAAGGACAATTTATTGGAAATGACGGTACTGGGGTTCATTGGCAAGCCTATGTCAGTCCTGACCAAAAGACAGGCGGATTGGGAAGTCAAGTATTTGGACCGAACGTTTCTAGAAACAATACAATTCCGCTTGTCATGACACGTGGTGCATCAGAGGTTGGTATTTACATAGCTTCTTCTGGTCAGCAGGCTGCGATGATTGGTTTTATGGCAATCGATGAAGGTGATGCACCGGATTCCTATGGAAAAGCTATCCATGCTATTTCAAGATACAATGCAGAAACTGGCGGTCAAAATCCACAGCCATTCTTGGGCCGTGTTGCGGCTGATATTGATACCACATCTGGAAACAACTGGAAGCATGACGATCAGAATGATTTAGCCGATGAAGGTATTAATCAGCTCTTGTCTGATGATTTAGTCGGGAAAACCAATGGTCTTTTTCCAGTCAACCGTCTGCATGACGGAGATTATTCTCTCCGCATCCATGCTTCGGCTAATGGATACGAAAAAGCCTATGTTCGCGCCTGGATTGACTTCAATAATAATGGTGTCTTTGACGAAGACGAAGCCAGTGAATTTACCGAAGTAACAACTGCGGGAGATTATACTGTCAACTTTAAGAAGAATCCAGCTATGACCAATCCTGAACTTAGCAAACTGGGAATGCGGATTCGGATTGCCTTGAACAAGGGAGATATTGAAAAGCCTACCGGAACTGCATTTAGTGGTGAGGTGGAAGACCTAGAAGTTGAACTGACCTATCCACCAAAAGGTGAGAAGAAGGAAAGTACTGGAATCCGTGATCAGAGACAGACAGCCACTCTTCATTTTACTCCGCAGGGGATTGCTCAAAATACTGAAAATAAGAAAGTAGCGATTGATACTACTAAAGCTCCGATTGTATTGGATGCGAGAGGAAATGCCCTGACAGCTGATGCAGAAGGCTGGTATAACACTGCTGAAGGCCGTTATAAAGTAACTGCAAACGGTGCTGATGTAGATGTGGTATATGAGCCTAAGGCAGGCTTTATCGGCACAGCTCAGGGGATTAACATCCGTCGTTTTGATACTAACGGCGCAAGTACGGATTGGATTGCCAAGAATCAGGCTGAACCAGTCATCAATGATCAACTGAATACGATGGATGGACGCTATGTGCCAACCGTGCTCAATGTTCCTAAGTATGAAACAACGGATGCTCAAGGATTAACGCAAGAAAATACGCCTGTCTTTAATGATGGTGATGCTGGCAAAACTCCGGCAAGTCCGACGGCAGCAAATCCAGTGAAATTTGTGAAAGCAGATGGAACGACTACAGATGATACTAGAGTTCCAGCTTCATCAAATGGTCAGGAAGTTGGTCGTTTTGAAGTCCAAGCTGCAACAGGTAAAATTACTTTCAAACCAAACAAAGACTTTGTTGGTACTGTAGACCCTGTGTCTGTTCGAATGATTGATGGCAAAGGTATTCCGCATCAAGTTGTTTATCAGCCAAAGGTGACTCCTGTTAGACCATCTGCTCAAGGTGCCAGCAGCGAGGGCATTCAAGGTGCAGTTCAGACAGGGCAATTGACCTTCAGTCCAGGCAATAATCGTGTGCCTATTGATAGCAAGAAGTTGCCAACCTTTGATAATGACAGCCAAACTAAAACAGTTGCTGGTGTCGGCAATTATCAGGTGGATAATCAAGGCCTAGTTACCTTTACTCCACTGCCGACTTATGCTGGACGTCCAGCGGCAGAGACTGTCAAGCGAGTAGATGTCAATGGAACAGAAGTAACAGCTACCTATCAGGCTGATGTAAAAGCAGCAACACCAAGTGCAACGAATGCTGAAACCAGTGGTATACAAGGCCAAGTTCAGCGAGGAAAAGTCAGCTTTACAGAAGGTTCTGCGCAAGTCAACGGTCAAAAACAAACTGTGGCTTTTCCGGCTGGTTCCACTCCGCTCTTTGACAACGGTTCGACTGTTAAAGAAGTACCTACTGTTGGTAAGTTTGAAGTGGATGAGGATGGAAATGTAACCTTTACTCCAGAGAAACAATTTAAAGGCCTTACGCCAGACATCAGGATTACTCGTACAGATAGGAATGGCAGCACAGCTACAGCTATCTACAAGGCGACAGTCACTGCTGTAACTCCAACAGGAACAAACATTACAAGCACTGGTAAACAAGGCCGTCCACAGACAGGTAAGCCAAACTTTGTCAGTGGCAACCCAGATGTACCACTTGATAATGACACTCCTGCGACTTTCGACGACGGAAGCAAGCACAAGGTTGTTCCAAATGTTGGTATCTTTGAGGTGGCACCAGATGGATCTGTCACTTTCACACCTGACAAGCAATTTGTTGGTACACCAGATCCAGTAACAGTTAAGCGAGTAGATAAGAATGGTACTCCAGTAACGGCTAAGTACACGCCAACAGTTGAGAAAGTGACCCCAAGAGCAACAGGCGCTCAGACAAAAGGCCCTCAAGGTCAAGTTCAAAAAGGCAAGGTTACTTTTGAACCAGGAAGTCCTCAAGTTGGTTTCCCGGAGAACAGCACGCCAGTCTTTGATACTGGCACGAATGTGAAAGAAATTGCCAAGGTCGGTAAGTTCGAAGTGGATGGAGAGGGTTATGTCACCTTTACTCCAGTCAAAACCTTTGTCGGTAAGACGCCAGAAGTCGAACTCAGTCGTACAGATGTCAACGGTACATTAGCCAAGGCCAAATATCGAGCGACTGTGACCGCTGTGACTCCGACGGGAACTGGAGATCAGACAGAAGGTCCGCAAGGCCAAGTTCAAAAGGGCCGTGTAACTTTTAAAGCTGGCGATCCAAAAGTCGGATTCCCAGCCAACAGCACGCCAGTCTTTGACACGGGTACGAATGTCAAAGAAATTGCCAAAGTCGGTAAGTTTGAAGTAGATGCGGAGGGCAATGTCACCTTCACGCCAGACAAACAGTTCAAGGGTGAAACACCAGAAATTAGCATTTCTCGCAAAGATGCAAATGGTATTGCCGCGAAAGTCACTTATATCGCGACGGTTACATCTGTAACTCCTACAGGAACTAATGTGACTAGTACTGGCCCTCAAGGTGTCCCTCAAACGGGTACCCCGACTTTCCAAGGTGGTGATCCGCTAGTTCCGATTGATGAAGCAGTCAAGCCAAGCTTTGACGATGGCAGAAAGGAAAAAGTAATTCCAGGTCAGGGAACTTACACCATTGCACCAGATGGCACAGTGACCTTCACGCCAGAGAAGCAGTTTGTAGGAAAGCCAGATCCAATCACAGTGAAGAGAGTTGATAAGAATGGTACACCAGTCACTGCGACTTACAGTCCAGAGTTTACCAAGGTGACTCCAACTGGTACTGGTGATAAGACAGAAGGATTGCAAGGTCAGGTTCAAGAAGGTCATGTCACCTTCACGCCTGGTCATGCTTCTGTACCATTCCCAGCTGAAACAACTCCACTCTTTGACAATGGTTTGACTGTTAAAGAGATTCCAACCGTTGGTAAATTTGAAGTGGATGCCAATGGCAAGGTGACTTTCACGCCAGACAAGCAGTTTAAGGGAACCACTCCTGAGCTGACATTGGTTCGAGCTGATGTGAATGGCACTCCTGTCACCGTCAAATACCAAGCTGTAGTGAAAGAAGTGGTTCCAACGGGAACAAATATCACCAGCACTGGTGAGCAAGGCCGTCCACAAACAGGCAAGCCAAACTTCGTAAGTGGCACTCCGGGAGTACCACTGGATAATGACACTCCGGCTACTTTCGACGACGGAAGCAAGCGCAGGGTTGTTCCAAATGTCGGTATCTTTGAAGTGGCACCAGACGGTTCTGTTACCTTTACTCCAGATAAGCAATATGTTGGGACGCCAGATCCAGTTGTTGTTAAGCGAGTGGACAAAAATGGCACTCCTGTGACGGCTAAGTACACACCTACAGTTGAGAAAGTGACTCCAAGAGCAACAGGTGCTCAGACAAAAGGCCCACAAGGCCAAGTTCAAACAGGCAAGGTTACTTTTGAAGCAGGAAGTCCGCAAGTCGGCTTCCCAATCGACAGCACACCGGTATTTGATACTGGTACGAACGTCAAAGAAATTGCCAAAGTCGGTAAGTTCGAGGTTGATGCGGATGGTAATGTTACCTTCACACCAGTCAAATCGTTTGTCGGTAAGACGCCAGAAGTTGAACTCAGCCGTACAGATATCAACGGTACAGCAGCAAAAGCCAATTACCAAGCGATTGTGACCGCTGTTACTCCGACAGGTACTGGTGACAAGACAGAGGGCTTGCAAGGTCAGGTTCAAAAAGGTCATGTCACCTTCACACCAGGTCATGAATTAGTTCCATTCCCAGCAGGCTCGACTCCGCTATTTGGTAACGGAAAAAATATTAAAGAAGTACCAAATATCGGTAAGTTCGAAGTAGATGCTGATGGCACTGTGACCTTCACTCCAGACAAACAGTTTAAGGGTGAAACACCAGAATTAGGAATTATTCGTGTGGATGTCAACGGCACTCCAGTAACAGTCAAGTACCAAGCGGTAGTGAAAGAAGTAACTCCGACAGGTACTACCGTTACCAGCACCGGTCCTCAAGGTGTTCCACAAACAGGAACTCCAATCTTCAAAGCTGCGGACCCACTAGTTCCAATCGATGAGACTGTTGAGCCAACCTTTGCAGATGGAAGTAAGGAGAAGAAGATTCCAGGTCAGGGAACATACACCATCACTCCAGATGGCGCAGTGACCTTCACACCAGACAAGCAGTTTGTAGGTAAGCCGGACCCAATCACAGTTAAGCGAGTGGACAAGAACGGCACACCAGTAACGGCGACCTACAGTCCAGAGTTCACTAAAGTAACTCCAACAGGTACCAATGCAACTAGCACAGGCCCTCAAGGTCTTTCTCAAACAGGAACTCCAACCTTCAAAGCTGCGGATCCGCTAGTTCCGATTGATGAAACAGTCGAGCCAACTTTTGAAGATGGCAGCAAGGAAAAGACCATTCCAGGCCAGGGAACGTACACCATCACTCCAAATGGTGCAGTGACCTTTACTCCAGACAAGCAATTTGTAGGTAAACCAGATCCAATCACAGTGAAGCGAGTGGACAAGAACGGCACTCTAGTGACGGCAACTTACAGTCCAGAGTTTACTAAAGTAACTCCAACAGGTACTGGTGATAAGACAGAAGGCTTGCAAGGCCAGGTTCAAAAAGGTAAGATTACTTTTGAAGCGGGAAGTCCGCAAGTAGGTTTCCCTGAGAATAACACGCCAGTCTTTGATACTGGCACGAATGTCAAAGAAATTGCCAAAGTCGGTAAGTTGGAGGTTGATATGGAGGGTAATGTTACCTTTACTCCAGTCAAAACCTTTGTAGGCAAAACTCCAGAAATCGAACTCAGCCGTGCCGATGTCAATGGTACAGTAGCTAAGACTAACTACCAAGCGACTGTGACTGCTGTAACTCCAACAGGCACCGGTACTAAGACTGAAGGCTTGCAAGGTCAAATTCAAGAAGGACAAGTCACCTTCACTCCAGGCCATGATTCAGTTCCATTCCCGGCTGGTTCGACTCCGTTATTTGACAATGGTACATCTGTGAAGGAAGTGCCAAATGTTGGTAAGTTTGAAGTGGACGCAGACGGCAAAGTGACCTTCACACCCGACAAACAGTTCAAGGGTGAAACGCCAGAACTTGAATTGACTCGTGTAGATGCCAACGGAACCCCTGTTACAGTTAAGTACCAAGCGGTAGTGAAAGAGGTAGCTCCAACAGGCACCACCTCAACCAGCACGGGCCCACAAGGCCGCCCTCAAACAGGTAAGCCAAACTTTGTCAGTGGCAACCCAGATGTACCACTGGATAATGATACTCCAGCTACTTTTGATGATGGAAGCAAACGCAAGGAAGTTCCAAATGTCGGAATCTTCGAAGTAACGCCAGATGGATCTGTTACTTTCACACCTGACAAGCAATTTGTTGGGACACCAGACCCAGTTGTTGTTAAGCGAGTAGATAAGAATGGTACACCAGTGACGGCTAAGTACACACCAACTGTTGAGAAAGTGACTCCAATAGGTACTACCGCAACTAGCACTGGCCCACAAGGCCTTCCTCAAACGGGTACTCCAACCTTCACAGGTGGTGACCCACTAGTTCCGATTGATGAAACAATTGAGCCAAGCTTCGACGATGGCAGCAAGGAAAAGACTATTCCAGGTCAGGGAACTTACACCATTACTCCAGATGGCTCAGTGACCTTTACTCCAGAGAAGCAATTCGTTGGCAAACCTGACCCAATCACTGTGAAACGTGTGGACAAGAATGGTACGCCAGTGACAGCAACTTATATACCAGAATTCACCAAGGTAACTCCAACTGGTACTGGCGCCAAGACAGAAGGTCTTCAAGGCCAAGTCCAAGAAGGCAAAGTGACCTTCACGCCTGGTCATGATTCAGTTCCATTCCCAGCTGGTTCGACTCCGTTATTTGACAATGGCTCTTCTGTCAAAGAAGTACCAAATGTTGGTAAGTTCGAAGTGGACGCAGACGGTAAGGTTACTTTCACTCCAGATAAACAATTCAAGGGTGAAGCGCCAGAACTTGAATTGACTCGCACTGATGTCAATGGTACCCCTGTTACAGTTAAGTACCAAGCAGTAGTGAAAGAGGTAACTCCAACAGGTACCACCGTGACGAGCACTGGCCCACAAGGTCTTCCGCAAACTGGCACTCCGACCTTCAAAGCTGCGGACCCACTAGTTCCGATTGATGATACTGTTGAGCCAACCTTTGCAGATGGCAGCAAGGAGAAGACTATTCCAGGTCAGGGAACGTACACCATCACTCCGGATGGCGCAGTGACTTTCACACCAGACAAGCAGTTTGTAGGTAAACCAGATCCAGTCACAGTAAAACGAGTGGATAAAAATGGCACACCAGTGACAGCTAAGTACACACCAACTGTTGAGAAAGTGACTCCGACAGGCGCCGCCGCAACCAGCACCGGTCCTCAAGGCCTGCCTCAAACGGGTACTCCAACCTTCACAGGTGGTGATCCACTGGTTCCAATTGATGACTCAGTCGAGCCAAGCTTCGACGATGGCAGCAAGGAAAAAAACATTCCAGGTCAAGGAACGTACACCATCACTCCAGATGGCGCAGTGACCTTTACTCCAGACAAGCAATTTGCAGGTAAACCGGACCCAATCACAGTGAAACGTGTTGATAAGAACGGCACTCCAGTAACGGCAACTTACAGCCCAGAATTTACCAAGGTAACTCCAACTGGTACTGGTGTCAAGACAGAAGGACTTCAAGGTCAAGTTCAAGAAGGCAAAGTAAGCTTCATCCCAGGCCACGACTCTGTTCCATTCCCAACTGGTTCGACTCCACTGTTTGATAATGGTTCTGCAGTCAAAGAAGTACCGAATGTTGGTAAGTTTGAAGTAGATTCGGAGGGTAATGTCACCTTCACGCCAGACAAACAGTTCAAGGGTGAAACGCCAGAACTTGAATTGACTCGCACTGATGTCAATGGTACCCCTGTTACAGTTAAGTACCAAGCGGTAGTGAAAGAGGTAACTCCAACAGGTACCACCGTGACGAGCACTGGCCCACAAGGTCTTCCGCAAACAGGCACTCCAACTTTCAAAGGTGCGGACCCACTAGTTCCGATTGATGAGACTGTTGAGCCAACCTTTGTAGATGGAAGCAAGAAGAAGACCATTCCAGGTCAGGGAACTTATACTATTACTCCGGATGGCGCAGTGACCTTCACTCCCGACAAGCAGTTTGTAGGCACACCGGACCCAATCACTGTGAAACGAGTAGATAAAAATGGTACACCAGTGACTGCGACCTACAGTCCAGAGTTCACCAAGGTAACTCCGACAGGTACTGGTACCAAGACAGAAGGTCTGCAAGGTCAGGTTCAAAAAGGTCAAGTGACTTTCACGCCAGGACATAAATTAGTTCCATTCCCAGCTGGTTCAACTCCACTCTTTGGTAACGGAAAGAATATTAAAGAAGTGCCAAATGTTGGTAAGTTCGAAGTGGATGCGGATAACAAGGTGACCTTCACCCCAATAAAACAATTCAAGGGCGAAACATCAGAACTGGGATTAATTCGTTTAGACGCTAACGGAACTCCTGTTATTGTCAAATATCAAGCAATAGTGAAATCAGTAGTCCCAACTGGTAAAGATGCGACCTCTACGAATATCAAAGGTCATGTTCAAACTGGGAAACCTGTCTTCGAGGCAGGTGATCCATTGGTTCCAATTGATGAGTCAGTTGAGCCAAGCTTTGAAGACGGAAGCAAGGAAAAGACTATTCCGGGTCAGGGAACTTATACTATCGCACCAGATGGTACAGTCACCTTCACTCCAGAAGCTGATTTCCTTGGTCAGGGAAGCGGTGTGACCCTTGTCCGTCGTGATAAGAATGGCAGCTCAGTGACGGCTCGCTATGTTCCAACCGTGGTTGAACCATCAACCAGCAAGAACAGTGTGTCCAGCGGTCGCAAGGGTCAAGCTCAAACGGGCACGCCAACCTTTGAAGGGGCGATTGACCAGGCAGTAGCACCGACCTTTGCGGACGGCAGCACCGAAATGGTTGTCCCAGGTGAGGGAACTTACAGGTTCAATATGCTGGGAGCAGTGACCTTTGTGCCGGAAGCCGACTTTGTCGGAACTGCTCGCGGAGTTGTCGTGAAGCGTTCAGATATTTATGGCAATGCCGTAACAGCGACTTATACTCCGACTGTATTGGGAAGCACTGATACTATAGACAGTGGAAGTACGGGGCTTAAAGGCCAGCCTCAGACTGGTAAACCTATCTTTGAAGGAGACGTGGATCCAACCGTTCCGCCAACTTTCGAGGATGGCAGCACTGAAAAGGCTGTTCCAGGCCAAGGTACTTACACGATTGCGCCAGATGGTACTGTGACCTTTGTACCGGAAACGGGCTTTGTCGGTCAAGCTGACGGCGTAACAGTGATTCGCAAAGACCGCAATGGTCAGACGATTTCAGCAGTCTACGTTCCGACTGTGACAGAAGATCCTGTTCAGCCGGAGCGGAAGATTACACCTGCACCGCCATCACTTTCTAAGAGTGAGGGTGCAAAATCCCTTCCTAAGACTGGTACAGAAGAAACCTCATACTTAGCTGCAAGCTTACTTGCGGGAGTATCAGGTTTGGGACTGATGGGCTTAGAGAAGAGAAAGAAAAAGTCTGAAGATTAAATGGTGAGAGCTTAGGTTTCAGACTCTAGATTGAAAGAGGAAAGATTCGTTTATGGATCTTTCCTATTTTTTGTTAAAAATAGACTATTTTTAACAAAGTGTCTAATTACAATGTTAGTTTCTTACAATAATAGTTATATATATGGATAACTAAAATAGAATAGTGTATAATAAAGGCTGGAATTTAAATGATTATTTAGGAGATTATTATGGGAAAAGATTTGTTTAATCCACACCTGCGTAAGTTTTCGATTCGGAAACTAAACGTCGGTGTTTGTTCTGTGCTCTTATCGACCTTGCTTCTTTTGGGAGCGGCAACGCAGGTTAGCGCTGATGAGACTGTTTCTTCTGGGACTCAAAGCGAGGTTTCTCAAAAAGGCATAGCTGATTCCTCAGTAAGTACTGCAGAATCAGTAAATTCACCAGCTGAGGAAAGTAAGCCAGACACTTTCGCGGCCCAAGCAGAAGATGCGTCTGCGGTAACGACTGTAAGGTCTGATTCAGTCGGCAAGTCAACAAGTGAGCAGCCGGGGGCAGAAACTACCTCTGCACCAGCTGTTGTTTCTGCAGAAGTTAAGTCTGAGGAGAACAACCAACCAGCTCCTGCTCAACCAGCAGCAGTCGCAGAGACTCCTCAGCCTAGTCGCTCTCGTCGGGTAAGACGGGATGCAGCACCTACTGGTCTGCGAGATGGTGATCCTAACAACACCATTGAGAAGCCTACTTTGGCTGATTCTGAAAAAAAGAACCCAACGGAGTTGATGAAGCAGATTAACTGGCTGGATCTTGGTGATAAAAGTGCCATCAGCAACTTAGATACGGACGATTCCTTTAAAGTTGGTACTGTTTATGAAAAAGAAATTTCACCAGGCTATCGTATCAAACTGACAGTGACGGAATTAAAACCCTTCCACTCAACAGAGATTTATCGTGACCGCGTCAAGGGTACTGCGTATGAAAACAGCTATGATCCGAATGCGAAAAACACTTGGTTCAGATATGTAAACGAAGACTATAAAAAGCAAGAAGCCGAAGGAGATTCAGCTAGACCGAAAATTATAGGAGCGGAACAGAATCAATGGACAGCCGTCCGAGACCAAGGGATTAACACCAATGGTCGAAAGACTCAATTACAAGTCCCTAAAAATGGTGCTAGCTACGGTATAAAATTCAAGGTAGAAGCGACTTACCTTGGAAAACCTGTAAAAGCAACGGTTATCATGTCAGATGGAGAAGAAGCCAACCCAGGGGAGTATGCTATCTTCACGACCAATGGCCAAGGATGGGAACACTTGGCAGAATGGAAACGTGTCCTGCCAGATGGTCGGGAAATTACCGAAACTTATGACCCAATGAACCCTAACAGATATGGTCAATATATAGGAGATAATGCGACTATACCTGTAATCGACTGGACTGCTTTTACTAATCCAGATCAAAAAACAGGAGGCTTAGGCTCCCAGGTCTTTGGTCCTAATACTTCTAAAGATCACACAGTTCCGATTGTGATGACACGAGGTGCTTCAGAAGTTGGAATTTATATTGCTTCTTCTGGTCAGCAAGCTGCTATGATTGGTTTTATGGTAGTTGACGAGGGGGATGCACCAGCTTCTTATGGAAATGCTGTTCATGCTATTTCTGGTTATGATGCCAATACAGGTGCAAGAACTCCTCAGCCATTCTTGGGTCGAGTTGAAGCTGATATTGATACTACTTCGGGTAATGACTGGAGACATGATGACGATACTGATCACGCAGACGAAGGGGTTGATCAGCTCTTGCCTTCAGATTTGACTGGTAAGACAAATAACCTTTTCCGAGTTAATCGTCTTCAAAATGGTGACTACTCAGTTCGCCTGCAAGCCTCTGCCAATGGCAATAGCAAGGCCTATGTCCGTGCTTGGATTGATTTCAATCAAAACGGTGTTTTTGATGAAAATGAGGCCAGCGAATTTACTGAAGTAACAACGGCTGGCGACTATACTGTTAATTTTAAGAATAATCCAGCGATGACCAATCCTGCAGTTAGCAAGCTGGGAATGCGGGTCCGCATTGCCCTGAATAAGGGAGATATTGAAAAACCTACTGGAACAGCCTTTAGTGGGGAAGTTGAAGACTTAGAAGTCGTCTTGACCTATCCGCCAAAGGGTGAAAAGAAGGAAAGTACGGGAATAATCGGCCAGCGTCAGAAAGCTACTCTTCAATTTACACCTCAAGGTATTGATCAAAATGATGAAAGCAAGAAAGCGGCTATTGATACAACTGTAGCACCTGTCGTTTTGGACAATGCAGGTCATACATTAACAGCAGATGGCGACGGTTGGTACAGTACTGCTGAGGGACGATATAAAGTAACAGCCAAGGGTGCAAATGTGGATGTGATATTTGAACCTAGCACTGGCTTTATCGGTACTACTCAAGGCATTAATATCCGCCGTGTCGATACTAATGGTGCAAGTACAGATTGGATTGCGAAGAATAATGGAGAACCTGTTATCAACGATAAGTTGAATAATATGGATGCTCGCTATATTCCGACTGTTTTGAATTTCACGGAACATCGTTCGACGGACGCACAAGGTTTGCCTCAAGTGCAAGATATTGTCTTTAATGATGGCAATCCTGCTAAGACACCTGCTCAACCATCTGCAACGAATCCTGTCTTTTTCTTGGATGCTGATGGCAATCGTATTGTTGGAACAAGCGCAAAGGCAACATCGCAAGGCCAAGAAGTGGGAATCTTTGAATTAGATCCAGCTACTGGGCGTGTGACTTTCACTCCAAATAAGTCATTTGTGGGAACGGTTGACCCTGTTAACCTACAATTGCATGATACCGATGGAATAGAGCACCGTGCAACCTATCAACCAACAGTAACGCGTGTTGTTCCAACAGCGCAAGGAGCAAGCTCTGAAGGTATTCAAGGTGCTGAACAATCTGGTAATTTGATTTTTGTGCCAGGTGATAATCGTGTGCCAATTAATGAGGCGGTCGCTCCAACTTTTGATAACGGTCAAACAACTAAGGTTGTTCCGAATGTCGGAACTTATATGGTTGATAACGCAGGTCGTGTAACCTTCCAACCAGTTCCTAGTTACACTGGCCGTCCAAGCGCTGAATCCGTTAAACGTGTTGATATGAACGGGACTGAAGTAACCGCTGCTTATCAAGCTGAAGTTAAGGCCGCAACTCCAACAGGTCAAGATACACAGACTGTTGGGCTTCAAGGACAACTTCAAACTAGCCAGCTTAACTTTACTCCAGGTCAAGCAACTGTTAATAACCAAACACAAACAGTCCCATTAAACCCAGCAGGACCACAATTCGTTGTGGATGGGCAGGTTCAACAGGGTAATACCTTGGCAGTTAGCGACGCAAGTGGCAAGCTACAAGGAACTTACACTGTTCAAGCTAATGGAGATATTAGCTTCCAACCTGCTCCTGATTTCTACGGAACGCCTACTCCTGCACATCTTCGTGTAAGGGATAAGAACGGTTCTACTGCAGATGCAGTTTATTGGCCAAACGTTACGCAAGTAACTCCAACTAGCACTGATGCGACTAGCACTGGTCCTCAAGGTGTGCCACAAACTGGCACCCCAAGCTTCCAAGGTGGTAATTCACTGGTTCCAATCGATGAAACAGTTGAGCCAACTTTCGAAGGTGGAAGCAAGAAGAAATCCATTCCAGGTCAAGGAACATACACGATTGCCTCAGATGGGGCAGTGACCTTCACACCAGAGAAGCAGTATATTGGTACATCAACACCAGTCACTGTGAAACGTGTAGATAAGAATGGAACTGAAGTAACCGCTACTTATACTCCGACAGTGACGAAAGTGACTCCAACTGGTACTAGTGCAACGAGCACAGGTCCTCAAGGTGTTCCACAAACTGGCATTCCAACCTTTGCGGGTGGTGATCTACTAGTTCCAATTGATGAAACAGTTGAGCCAACTTTCGGAGATGGAAGTAAGGAGAAGACTATTCCAGGTCAAGGAACATACACGATTGCTCCAGATGGCGCAGTGACCTTCACCCCAGAGAAGCAGTTTGTAGG